>JAOAGX010000060.1 GCA_026415535.1 Armatimonadota bacterium
GTGTAGGACTTATATTCATACTCCGGGCCACTGCCACTCTTATAGCTAGCGTTATTGATGTAAACCCGAATATAGATCGGCGGCTTGTTGTCCTTCTGCCTATAAAGAATGCGGAAGACGTTGTCAGTTTGCGTAGTCGCACCCGACGTTTCCGCCAAGGTCAGATGCCCATGATAGATCGGATCGTTTGGAATTCTCTCCGAGCGGTTTCTAACAGCCGGGTTGGTAGCGCGGTAATAAGGTTGAAGAGTTCCGAAGAACCTTCCGTAACCGTACTTGGCGTCGTCGTAAGGCACGTTCAGGTCGTCAAGCGCCGGCATTCTAAGTTCGCAAGTTACCACAGGGTGCTCAGAAGCACTAGGACCATAGTTGCCCCACCCGAACTGACCCGGTACCAGCGCCGGTCGGTCAACGTATATGGTCGAATCGTACGCCTCCAACTGGTTAACCGAGTCAGAAGGTCTACGCTTGGCTGGACGGCTAACCTCGAGTAAATCGGTGACTCTCCGTTCCAATGACGGATCAAGTCCCGAAGAAGACCAAGTGCGTGCTCCTCCTCTATACGGGTACTCGCCCCATTCAAGCATGTCTGCAGTGGTGCCCTGATGCTGGAATGGGAATGATCCATCGTCAAACTTGAGCGAGTCATCAGAGCAAGCAAAGAAGTAGTGGTATACTCCGCACGCAAGCGACCTATACGACCAGTTATCGGAAATCAAACCCACAGGCCAAGGGTAAAGCTCGGGCTCCTTATTTTCGTCGGCAGGAACAACGAATTCGTGATGCGGAATAACGCGGTAGATGTAGATCTGGCCGGCACCCGACTTGTTCGGATCTTCGGGAGCCATAAAGTGGGGCTGGTAATCACCTATGCCCTTCTCGTCAAGGTACAACACGACACCCGTGGGCCTCTTATCATACACGTTCCATACGTCATCCAAAGGATGGAGCCAAGGCTGCGGTGGTAGGCCGTCCTTGTTGTTGTATCTCACTCTGAACACAAACTGCGTGGAACTCGAACCGTCGTCCGGCCGAGACGGATTCGTCTCCTCCGCAATTTCGGTAACTAGAGGATCAGGATCGCCAAGACGAGGCATGCAAGTTAGATAGTCGCGGTTGCCGTTTCGCCCCCCGTGATCAATCATCTCATCGGCAAGCTTCGGCCTTGAATCGTGCACGGTCATGTCCTGCTTGGCAGAATACCTAACCCAATCTCCGCCACTGTAGCCCAAGCCGATAACGGTAACGCCCTCAAGGGTGTTCGGTGCACCGCAGGGCTTGGCCCGCAAACTTGGGGCGTACCACATAGGATTGGACCTAGGATCGAATATGAGCCTGTTCGTATTCGAAGGGTCGTTCTCATCCAAGTTACACGAAGGTTGTTGTTTGGGGTTCGAAAGGTTCAGTCCCGCACTTACGGCAACCCTATATATGGCTCCGGAACTAGGGGCGTTGCGATCGTAATAAAGAGGGATTCTCCCCTTATACTTGCCGCCGAGTTCAAGCCACACAACACCATTGGGAGAATCAGGCTCCTCACGCCGGTACTGCACCGACACACTCATAATGCCGCGCGGGCTGGATAATGAGAATTTGCCATCCGGCGATATCTGGATAAGCGGATGGGGCATTGGCTCCGATTCTCTAAACGAGATTCGCTCAACCCTGCCGCGGTATGGGATTCCGACGGTGTAGTTGGCTACTACCATCGGCTCATTGGAATCGCCGCCACTCACAGGACCGGTCACACTTGTAAGTAGACGAAAGTCGCTGTAGACCTCCGGCGAAGTTGTCACGGTTCCCTGATCATTGTATTTGATGGGTAGCGGTATTGGCAGCTCGACTCGACCGCTCTGCGTATACGTCCCCATCGGAACCTTCTTGTTCGACTGATACGCTATGCAAAGCTTGAGCGCGCCCGGACTAGTGTACTTGCTCCATAGCGGCACGGATGGATCTAGCCTGTTGAGGCGAATTATCTTGTCGCCGGGGATAAACGGACGGTATTGATAAGTAGTTGCATTGTCCGGGTTGTATTCAAACGGGTCATAGCTGGGCGAAAACAGATGACCGCTAAATTCTACAACTGCCTCGGTCGAGCTAGTTGGCAGGCCCCCCAGTGGAACTGCAAGCGTGATCGAATCGTGGCCGGGAACAAAGTCCGGTATCGGGCTGCTAGGCGGCGTCAAAAACCTATAGCGGGTCCACGCTTCCGCATACAAGACAGTGACATACAACGTGCCCAACGGCAGCGGCGTGTTTAGTACGATCTGAGTATCGCCGGGCTGATATGCCTGTATCGGGTTTCTAACGTTATAGTAGTTCAGGTTGCTGACGTAGACCACACGGATAGGCATCGGATCATTTGGCGGATCCGACACCGGCAAAGGTGTGGTAAGAGTTATCTGCGAGTCTCCCGGCTCGAAGCTTCCGCCCAGATTGATCGTTTCGTAGTTAATGGTAAGCGACGTAACTGTAGGAGGCAGCGGCGTGCTAAGTTTGATAACGCTGTCCCCTGACCTGAAAGTAGTCTCGGGGTTGTTGGGGTCAAAGTAGTTTGTACCGGTCATAGCCGGGTTGTCGTACACCCCATTGACCTTGCCTATTATCGCTGGTTGGGAAGGAATCGCGGTTAGCCTAGTTGGGTCGTTGGTGTCGGCCGTGCCCGGCTGGTTGGCAGTAGCGTAGACACCGCGAACTGAGCGAATCGACAGAGGCGATTGCGGTGCGACATGCGTCGGATCTACGACGCTAGCGGTCATCTCATTGACGGCATAGACGCCCAACACCTTTCTGATCATGGTCGGATCCGACGGGGTAACCGTGTTGGCCAATCCCTCGTACCTGATCGTAACCGTGTTCACATTAGCCGGAAGCGCCCTGTCGAGCTTGATAACTGTGTCGCCCGGCCGGAACGGATTGGCTGGATTTACCGGTCCGTAGTAGTCTCTGTTGCTCGAGTCGTAAACGCGAAGAACTTTAGCAATGAGCTCCGGTTGCGATGGAATAACGCGTCTGCGTTGAGGGTCGGACGTATCGATATACCCAGTCTGTTGTGTAATCCCTCCTCCTACGCTAGCACCTTCTTGCTCAAGAACCGCATACACGCCGTGAACACGCCCGACGCGCCAGATATTTGGCGGAACCACATGGTTGGCATCCGTCGCAGTTGCCCTAGTTTCGATGACGCTATCGGTGGCATAGAGTATTCTCACATCGGTTACGTCTACCGGTAGTGGCTGTTTGAGTGTTATCTGCGTTTCGACATCAGGACGGAACACCGTGGTTGGGTTGTCTGAATCGTAATAGTTGAAGCCGTCGAGCCCCGTGCCCATACCATAAACAATGCGCAAGTTTGTTGATCCCTTAGGAATGGGACTGGTGAGCGTGATCAAGCGGCTCAAAGGCTCGTTTGGATTGTATCTATAAGCGAGAGCCGGGTCCTCTGAATCGTACAGACTAATCGTTTCGTAAGTGATCGTTACGGAAACCGTCCCAGGAGGAAGGCTGATATTCGGATCGTCCTTGAGAGTTATCACAGTGTCGCCCGGTTTCCAGGGGTGTTCCAAAGGATCGTAGTATTCTATGGCTTGTCCCGGCACTTTAACACTCAGTACACGCCGTATATCCGAAGGCCTAGCAGGTTCGACGTGTTTGGGATCAATCGGAATACCGGTCATTGTATGTCGAGCATAAACCGCCGAAACAAACGTAATCGCTGAAGGATTCGACGGATCCACGTGCATGTCGTCATACCTAGTGCCCGTCTGGTTCGATAAGGCGTAGACACCAAGCACCATCCCAATCTTGGATGGGTCTGCGGGAATCACGTGGGTTCGATCATATACCGTGCCGCTCATGATCTGCGGTAGAAATATCCCGGTAACAGCGCGCATCCCGACCGACGCCGGGTCAACGTCCGGCTTGACAGTATAAGCTGTGCTCGAAGCTGGGCTTGGCGGTCTACTCGGATCAAACCCCGTCCAAGTTCCGGTTATAACACCTGTCATCCACTCCGGCTTGCGGAAATAATTGATTCGACGCGGAAAACGAAGGTCGGATATTTCATCAAACCGCGTCCAGACCGCATCCACCCCCCATGTAGAAACCCTGACGTACAGATCGGTCCAATCAGGAAGTGTGCCTCCCAGCTTGTCACTTTCTATCCTGATTACCCCATATCTGCCTGCATCTGAATACTTGCCGGGCACGAAAAGGTTTGGATCGTTGGGACCAGGATTCGGCGTCCGATAGACGCCAAGGATAGGTGAGTTGAGACCCGGCCTATCCGGATAACGCGGATCGGCATCATTGGGATCAGTGCGATTCGGATCTAATCCCAAGATACCCTTGTTTATTTTCAGCTTGACTGATCCATCCAAGCTATTGAGCGCCGGTATTCGGTAGGTCGTGTACGGAGCAGGTAGTGGCGACTGTGGCAGTAGAACATACTGCGAGCTGTCGATCGTATACGTAAAGTAGATTCTTTCCGAACCGCGATGAATGCCTTCAGGCAAGTGCCAAAGGTAACCTGTAGGATAAGGACGCAGCACAGGCGTGGGATCGGGGTTGCTCCAGTCGTCCTCCCCGTTGGCATCAACACCGTCGGTAAATGGGTCTAGGACAATCACGGTCGTATCGATATCCAGCATGTCCCAGAGAGGTTCCGCCACTCCAGACGTCCGCTCCTCCTGAAATTGCCATCTCTGGTTTTCCGCGTCCCACTCTTCAACGCTGCGCCGACAATATCTTGTCTGGGCATTGGTTAGCCGAAAATCCGTGTATGGTAGGGTAAGCTTCTCATCAAGGAAAATCCTGAGGTTCGCCGTGGGCACTCTAAGCGGGACTATAACTGGCGGAACCTCGATCGTCGCCCTGTAGATCTTAGGCGGATTGACAGAAGGATCAGCATACGTGTACTGATAGAAGTGCCTACGGACGTAAACCTGGGTCTGCAACCCCGTCACGTTGGGATCCTGCTCAATTACTGTGGCGATGCCGATCGGAAAGCCGTTCCGTACGTTATCTTCCTGCGAGGCTTCTGTCCAGCCCAAGAATATATGCCCGGATGGCGTCAGGAAGCTCTCCAAGGCCTGCTGCTCCGGTGACCCAATAGCCGGAAATGGCACACGCTCTACGTCTTTCTGATCGCCGCCCCATGGAGCCGAGCTCATATCGGACATCTTGCCGTCGTTCCACTTCAGCCTGATTCCAGGACGTGGAGCTTGGAAGCCCGTCCGAGGATCGACATCGTCAATATCCCGCTCGATTTCGGCGAGGTCCTGACGAGCTCGAACGTAGCTGCGTTGGTTTATCAGCGTACTTGACGGATCCGGCTGCAAATTGTTATCAGTATCGGAGTCGAGTAAATATAAAGGCCAAGCGTTGTCGCCATCCTGCCAGGTTACCCCGACATTCCAAACGGAATTGGCTGTAGCTTTGGTGGTATTGTCGGACAGCATCGTCATGTCCGCCCAAACAGGGCAGGAGCATGCGAACATCGCCAAGACCACCGCCAGCATCAGTATTACTTCTCGGCCGTAGTGTTTCAACATATCAGCGTTCATCCTTTACGTCCCATCAGGATTCGCCGTAACATCCGAACCAGGTGGCACCTCTGGTCGGAAAACTAACGTCACTGGATATCTCGCGCGTACCCAGTAGCCGCGCCAAGGAAGCAAGAGATGGTCGTTATCCTTGAAGCTCTCGTAGGAGCTGCTTTCTGGAACCCAGGTAAACAGCGTCCTGCTGATCCAGCCGTTTGTAACCGCCTGGTCCAGCGATACAGTGATGTTGCCCACCTTGTTCCATACAAGCACCTGTCCCCAGTACACCGGGTAGACGAATGGGTTGCCGATAAGGTTCCAACCGGGCTTCAAATCCACGTCTACTTCGTCTAACTGCTTGCCCATTTGCTGCGCTACGATTGCAGCGTCTTCAGCTAGAACAAAAGGCAGGGTTCTACCGCGCTGCACACCGCCAACGTACATCCAAAACGCCCTCCCTGGCTCGACCTGAGTAACCGGCAAATACTGACCCGTTGCCGAATCGTAGTACTTTGCCCCAAACGATCCTCGCGGCAGACCGAACACGTGCTCTATAGCCGGGTTATTGAACGTGAAAGGCACGTGCATCAACTGGTAGCCGCTGCGGAACACGCTGCGCTTGGTAGCTGGAACCATTATCTTGCGGCTGACAATCTGTTGCCAACCAGACGCCGCTCGTGCAGTCACGAAATACTCCAGCTCACCTGAGTACTCACCCGTTGCTTCGACATCCCAAGTTGCCGGCAAGGATTCACTGTCCACCGGCACTCTTCCAATTGTCTGCTGCGCCGACTGACGCCTCGAAGTAGATAGTTTCAAACCTGCCGGCAAGTATAGGGTGAGAGTCACATCGTCGAGATCATACCGGCCTGGATCGGTCGCAAGGTTGTAAACGTAAGCCTTTATGGCAAACGGCTGACCATCAAGTTCATTGGTTCCAGTGACCGAGTTGTATTTAAGCGACCTTGGTCCCTGAACGGCAAGCACGACGCTGTCCTGCTCCAACTTTGATCCGATCCGGTAGTTCCACGCAGCGGAGGCCGCACCAACACCGTAGTAGGTGATTATCCTACGAAAGCCGCCGCGTGGCACTGATGTTGGGTTCCAGCAAATAACCCAAGCGAGATTCCCCACCTCTTTAAGGAAGTCGGGATTGTAGTCAGTGGGCGGCCAGTTGTTAGCTCCGACAAGCTCGGACCACTCTCCCAGCGCGACGTAGTCGGGAGCCACACAATCCTGAAGCCTTAGCGTGTTCCGAGCTACAGAAGCCGGGTTTTCTACGCTATCGTACACCTCGAAAACATCAGGTATCTTAGCGCCTTTCAGAATTTGCGGATACGGTTTAGGAGAAACAACAGCGGTTCTGACATACCCTCTGCCTGGTATGTAGGCATAGCCAACACCGAGATTACTGTCGCCTACCATGACGTCTCCTGTCATACAAAGACCGATGGTCTGCGTGGCTGCCGCTCGGTTTATCAAGGTGATATCAAACCTGCACTGGTCCCTGACAATCGACATCTTGATCCGCATCGAAACCGAAGCAGTGGTCTGTCCGGACGCATCTGTAGCGTTAACAGTCCACTCCCCTTCGATGTAACCGCCAGCCCTTCCGACGCCGTAGCCTGGAGGCGGCGTGCGATAAGTATAAGGAACCTTGGACCAGTACCCAGTGTTCGAGTCGCCCACCATATACACATTGTTGCCGACTCTGATCTTCCAATAGCCAAAATAATGGGCCGGGCAGATGCCCGCGAAATAAACCAACGGACGGTTGTTGTCTTGCGTGGTTTCCGGGTCCCCTTCCGTGGTGGAAACGGCCCACCGACCAGCAATACCCCACTGAGAGTTGTCGACCTTAACCGTTCCGCGAACACCCAGGTCGATCTTGACGTAACGATTGGACATCGATTGCCACTCGGCGTTTTCGAAGGACACCTGAGCAATCGCTGGTAGGCCAAAATTCAGCACCACAAGGGCAACAAATATTGTCCGGACCGTGCGGAATCCGCGCATAGCTTTTCTCCGTTCCGATTCTGAACCCAGCGTATCAAAACTCGGATGAGGCACATCTCGCCACTATACTTAGCTCAGTGCTACTCCAATTACCGTGCAATATATATGTCGTCCCAAGCAGGGCGAAGTGTTTCAGAGTAAGATAGAGATTCCTCCAAATTCTTCGCTACGCTCGGAATGATGACTTACAGATTCTTCGCTACGCTCAGAATGACAAAAATGGCCAAAATGACAAAAATGGCCAGAATGACAAAACTGCCAGAACGACAAAATGGCCAGAGTGACAAAATTATCAGAATGACAAAAAAATGATCAGAATAGCAAAATGATCATGATAATAAAAAGATCTGAATTAAAACGACCAGAACGACAAAAGTGATCGGAACAACATCGGCAAGAACGACGAATAATCGGAAACCACAGAATTCAGAACCGCAACAGAAATGCTCATGACCCAACGCTAAAAGCAAGAGCAGAGCTCGGAAAAGAAAGCATACCTAAAAACAACAGCAACCGTCATAACAACAAATGATGTCTAAGGTAAAATCGTCAGCACAAGTGAGTCGCTTTCGTCGACTCCGCCTACCAAAGCCATTACCCAGTATCCGGTATAGGGCTCAAGCAAGTCTCTTTCGGTGACACGCTCGTAGCCAGCGGAGGATCCTCCGTATTTGTATATCGTTGATCTAACCCATCCGGCCCTCTCCGCATCAAGAAGCGTCCTCGTCCGACCCTTATAAGTAAACAGGGCAGCTCTCCACGGAACTGCATGAGCATAAGGGTTGCCGATCATGTTGTATCCTCTGTAAAGAGGAATGTTGAACCCCTTCGAACCATCGAACGTTGGTAATGTTTCGAGAGTCGGATACGATTCGTCAACGTAGACGTCGTTCGGCAAAATCAACCAGAAGGCCGCTCCGGCAGGAAAACAGTACTGCCATTGCCTGAGGGCGCTGTCATAGTAGTAGCCACCTCCAGTCGCGACCGTGAGCGTCCCGAAGTTCGTCAGCGGGTTGAACCACACCTTGTCCGCTGGATTTTGCGGGTTGTAGGTATCGTAGCCGATGGCAGTCGAATCAACGAGCGAACGCGGAGACGCCAGCCACCGAATCAGCGTAGACCTTGGACTACTTCCAAGGCCGAATCTCGCACCTGGCAGAAGCTTTTCAGGTGTATCCACAACCCGATTGGAGATATTGTAAGGGAATGCAAAGAGATGAATGCCCTTGGCAACCTTCTTCCTAGCAACGGTAAACACGCCCCAGTCCGAAACGACATCCCCTCCTGCGGTAGCCTCGGCCGACACATATAGATTGTGCGTGCCGGGTGTCATAAAGGTTGTGCTCGAGATGTCAGACCAGTTGAACTGTATCGCCGTCCGCGCAGCATTCAGATAAAAGTAAACAGTAGTGCCGTCGATTATGACGCCCTCATTGGGATTATCAGGCACGCCGTCGTCGTTGATATCCGCGTAGTCTAAATAAACCTTGACCGTGGCGAGATTAACCCCTTGTATGGCTATTCTGAAGTCAGGCGAGGTTCCAACCGTGCCACCCTTGGCTGGATGAATTATCCTAACCACCGCATTAGCTAAAGATGCTTGGACGTCCAGAATTCCTGCACCGTACTTGACAGGATCCATACCACCGGACTTGGGCGGTCTGGCGCCGGTGAGAAGGCGGCTCCTCACCTCAGAAGCAGGCACTCCGTATCCCAAAAGCAGTGCGGCTGCCCCCGACACATGAGGAGCGGCCATTGATGTTCCTTGCATATAACCGTAGCTGAATACGGGATTGTTGTTCGTCCAAGAAACTGTCGTGCTAAAGATCTGCGCCTCCTGGCCTAGCGTAGAGTCCCCTCCCGGTGCGGCAATATCGACTTTGCCGTAGGTTGAATAGGGCGCTATCGCATCGTAAGGCCCGACCGCAGACACCGAAATACACTCCGGATACCACGCCGGATAGTTGGGCGTATCATCTCCGCCATTGCCAGCCGAAGCCACGAGTATTACCCCGGCTGTAGCGAGTTGGGTGAGTTTGGCATGCAGTGCGGGGTCGTCACCTGGCCCCCCGAGACTCATATTCACCACATGCGCGCCCTGGTTTAGTGCAAAATCCAGGCACTCTATCAGAAGAGTAGTAGTAGGATCATTAGGCCCAAAAAAGCGAATCGGCATTATGTTCACGCCGTTCCAGCAGACACCGCATACGCCAATCGCATTGTTGCCTTGCGCGGCTATAGTACCGGCTACGTGTGTGCCGTGACCATCGGTATCGTTTGACGGGTCGGCGTCGCCTTCGTTGAAGTCATAGCCCGCAACGATACGATTTACAAGGTCAGGATGCTTCGCTACTCCAGTGTCGATGACGGCAACCTTTATCCTGGAACTGCCCTTGGTTATCTCCCACGCTCCGGGCATATTGATTTGTCTCATACCCCAGAGCTTATTCCAATGCTCGTCGTTCGGTATGGCATGCAATTGGTAAATGTAGTTAGGCTGGATGCTTTCGATTATCCACCGGACAGGCCTGTACCGGTAGTAAGCACCGTGAGTGTTGT
>JAOAGX010000061.1 GCA_026415535.1 Armatimonadota bacterium
ACGACTTCGATCTCCTGACCTTCTACAGCTTTGGTCTCGGCATCGATTGTTGCAACAAGGGAGTGGTTTCCGCAGGTGAGATACATTGTCACGACCGGTCCCATCGGCTCAATAACATCTACCGTTGCCTTTGCCGTGTTATCCGGCGTGGCCTGGACGATACCTCCCAAGTTCTTGTCGAAGATGTCCTCCGGCCGGACACCAAAGGTGACTTCTTTACCAACGTAGCCCTTTAGAAGGTCGGCCTTGTTCGCCGGAGGTTTGACCCGAAAGCAACCACCGTCGATCACGTAGCCCTGGTCCCCATCGACAACTCTGGCATCAAGAAAGTTCATCGAGGGAGTGCCGATAAAACCGGCGACGAACTTGTTGGCGGGGTGGTTGTAGAGACCAAGCGGTGTATCGACTTGCTGGATGACTCCGTCGCACATCACGGCAATCCGATCACCCATTGTCATCGCCTCTACCTGATCGTGGGTGACGTAAATTGTCGTGATTCCAAGTCGGCGATGAAGCTTGATAAGCTCGGCGCGGGTCTGGACTCGCAACTTAGCGTCGAGGTTTGACAGCGGCTCGTCCATCAAAAAGACCTTTGGCTCGCGGACAATCGCCCGACCGAGAGCAACTCTTTGTCTCTGACCTCCCGAAAGTTGCTTAGGTTTGCGGTTTAACAGGTCCGACAACCCCAAAAGCTCGGCAGTTTCGGCCACTCGTTGTTTGATCTGGTCTTTAGGCACCTTACGCAATTTTAAGCCGAAAGCCATGTTGTCGTAGACCGACATATGCGGATACAACGCGTAGTTCTGAAAAACCATCGCAATGTCTCGATCCTTGGGAGAGACGTCATTCACAAGACGGTCACCTATGTATATCTCGCCCTCGGTCGCCTCTTCCAAACCGGCTATCATACGCAGGACCGTCGTCTTACCGCAGCCCGACGGTCCCACGAGAACTAAAAACTCCTTGTCTTTGATTTCCAGGTTGAAATTGTTGACCGCTACCACGTTCTTGAATGTTTTGGTCAGGTTCTTGAGGACAACGTTCGCCATGAGGGGGTTTCCTCCGCTCTCGCTTCGGGCAGGTCCCAATCTCGCCGAAGCGGCTACATAATGCATCTCCCCGGGACTGGGGTTACACGGCGATTATAACGACGCCCGCAATCTTTTGTCAAACTTGCTTTGCGCGTAGGTTGTTACGATAAGCGTGTCTATCTTAATCCTCTCGTCTAGTTGAAGAGCGTCCAATCACCGAAAATGCCGGATTCATGTTCAACACCCACGATCTTTCGTTGAGAAGGAACTTGCGGCAGATTACCATAATCAGGTATTCTAGTTTTGTATCACTTAGTTCAAGTAAAAACGCCTACTTATATCTTGCACGGAGGTGTCAGGCCCTGCTTATAGTTGGTGAAAGAATAAACACAAGCCGAAAAGTCAAAGGTGAACCAATCATCGAGAAGGCCGTAGTCAACCGTGATGCGGCGTTCATCAAAGACTTGGCCGTAAAGCAATTTGAAGCCGGTGCAACCTACATTGATGTAAATGCAGGCACGCTCACGTCTGGTGAGCCGGAAGCCCTCGAGTGGCTCACGAAAGTAGTGATGGAGGCAGTCGACGCACCCATTTCGTTTGACACGCCAAACCCAGCTGCATTGGAAAAGGCACTTAAGGTGTACGACCCAGCCAAAGGCCAACCGATGGTCAACTCGATCACGGCAGAATCCGAACGCTACGCAAACATCTTGCCGTTTGTTCTAGAATACAAGGCAAAGGTGATCGCGCTTGCGATGGACGACACCGGCATTCAACAGGAAGCGGAAAAGCGATTGGCGGTCGCCAGAACGCTTATCGATAAGCTGACCTCCGCCGGCGTGCCGATTGACGATATCTACGTCGATCCACTAACGTTCCCTATCGGTACAGGCAGCGATGTCGCAGTCGCGATGCTTGACATTATCGAGAAGGTTAAAGCCGAATTTCCCGAGGTCCATATCATAGCCGGGCTTTCCAACATTTCGCACGGAATGCCAGCGCGCAAGCTTCTAAACCAGGCGGTCACCGTGCTTGCGATGGGCAGAGGGCTCGACGCAGGGATCATCGACCCTAACGACCGCTATTTGATGGCGTTAATTTACGCGACCGAGGCGTTGCTCGGCCGCGACGAGTTCTGTATGAACTACATTACCAAGTCGCGAGAAGGAGCGTTCGAAGGGATATAAGGGCCGAAAGTCGGCGGGGCGAACGAACTATCACAGGCTCAACAGCCCTGTCCCTACGAACGGAAGCAACCATGGTATCTGGAAGCAGACTTGAGAGACTGCTCCGGCAGGGCGAGTTTGTTGTTTGCGGTGAGATGAGCCCCCCGCAGGGCGCAGACAAAGCGTCGATACTGAAGAAGTGCGAATACTTCAGAGGATATGTAGACGCCGTCAACCTCACTGACAACCAGACCGCAATCGTGCGGATGAGCTCGGTGATGTCGAGCGTGTTCGTTATTGAGGGCGGTTGCGAGCCGGTAATGCAAATGACATGCCGTGACCGCAACCGACTTGCACAGCAGTCGGACCTACTTGGCGCATACGCTGCGGGCATCAGGAACGTGCTTTGTCTGACTGGCGATTACCAGTCTTTCGGCAACCACCCCGAAGCTAAGGGGGTTTTCGACCTGGACTCGGTGCAGCTCATCCACGCCGTGGCGGATATGAACGCAGGCAAGTTTATGTCCGGCGAGGAAATAAAACCACCGCCGGCATTTTTTATCGGCGGCGCGGCAAATCCGTTCGCAGAACCTTTGGACCTGCGTATTATTAGGCTCGGCAAGAAAATCGCCGCTGGTTGTCACTTCATCCAGACCCAACCCGTCTTCGACTGGCCTCGGTTCGAAAAGTGGATGTCACTTGTCCGTGATGAGGGTTTGGACCAGCAAGTCTTCATCCTGGTAGGCGTGATGCCGGTGCGCTCGGTCAAGGCTCTCACGTATATGAGAGACGAAGTGCCCGGAATGAGCATAGCAGAAGAGTATATCAAGCGCATGGAATCGGCCCAGGACCCGAAGGAAGAGGGCGTGAAGATATGCGTCGAGCTAATAAAGCGCCTCAGGGAAACTCCTGGAGTTAAGGGAGTCCACATAATGCCTGTGATGTGGGAATCGATCACACCCAGGCTGGTAGAGGAAGCAGGCCTGCTGCCTAGGCCGGAGCCAATAACTATAGAAGAACCTGCCGAGCCAGAACCTGCTGAGACTACCAAGGATGCTTGACAGTTGATGACTCGGATATGCATTCGGGACTATTAAACACGGTCAAGCCGTTGGAGAAATTATAATGAGCAAGTTCACAGAAAAAATCGCGGCATTCACTGAAAGGCACCCGACTCTGTATCGGTGTGTTGTGACCGGCGAGAACGTATTTAAGAAGGCAATTTTCGGTTGCCAGGATTGTGGGCAGTGCGTATTGAGCTACAACGCGTTCGTTTGCTGCATGCGCTGTCCCAAGCAGATGCGCAATGGTCCGTGCGGTGGTACGCGTCCGGACGGCCACTGCGAAGTATATCCGAACCGACACTGCATATGGTGGCTCATCAATAAGCGGGCCAAGTGGATGCGTAGGCAGGCCAAGCTCAGAAAATACCACGTGCCGGTCGATCGCAGGTTGGAACACACGAGCGCCTGGATGAACATGTTCGCAGGTAGGATACTGCCCATCGATCTTTCGAGGGAATTACACGAAGTGGAGCTACCCAAGAGGGAACCTCCGCCTAAGAGATAGCCTTCTGTTTCCGGTTTCTTAGTTTTCAGTTGTAAGTGTCAGACGTTAAGGCTCGTCAGGCACTTACAATTGTACATTGACATGTATATTGACAACATTGAACTGACATCTTCCTGGAGGAAAGGGAACTATGTTATCCGACGTCGAAATCGCACAACAGTGCAAGCCTAAGCACATTCGCGACGTAGCGGCAGAGCTTGGCATCACCGAAGACGATTTGATCTTCTACGGCAAGGACAAGGCCAAGGTACCGCTTGAGGTTCTCGACCGGCTCGCAGACAAACCGGACGGGAAGTTGATCTTGGTAACAGCAATCACCCCGACCCCTGCAGGTGAGGGTAAGACCACCACCGCGATCGGTCTGGCAGACGCATTGCACAGGATGGGCAAATCAACTTGCCTTGCGCTCAGGGAACCCTCTCTGGGACCTTGTTTTGGCGTAAAGGGCGGCGCCGCTGGAGGAGGCTATGCCCAGGTCGTTCCAATGACCGATATCAACCTGCACTTCACCGGCGACTTCCACGCCATAACCACCGCCCACAATCTGCTAGCTGCGATGTTGGATAACCACATTCACCAGGGCAACGAGCTTAATATCGACATTCACTCGATCACCTGGAAGCGCGTGATGGATATGAACGAACGTGCGCTGCGAGACATAGTAATCGGCCTGGGAGGAAAGGCAAACGGGATTCCAAGGCAGTCTGGTTTTGATATCACAACCGCCTCGGAGATCATGGCTTTGTTCTGCCTCTCATCCAATCGGGCCGACCTTGAACGGCGTATCGAAAATGTGATCGTGGCGCTGGACAAGTCAGGCAAGCCCGTTACTGCCAAAGACCTCCAAGCATCGGGAGCAATGGCGGTGACTTTGAAGGACGCCATTATGCCTAACCTGGTTCAGACGTTGGAACACACACCCGCGTTCGTGCACGGAGGCCCATTCGCCAACATCGCCCACGGCTGCAACTCGGTGATCGCTACGCGGTTTGCAATGAAGCTTGCTGATTACCCGGTCACGGAAGCAGGGTTCGGCAGCGATTTAGGAGCTGAGAAATTCTTCAACATAAAGTGCCGCGCGGCGGGTTTGAAGCCGACGGCGGTAGTCGTGGTCGCTACGATCCGCGCTCTTAAGATGCACGGCGGAGTTCCATTGGCAGACCTAGGAACGAGCAACCCGGCGGCGCTTGAAAAGGGTATCGAGAACCTCGAAAAGCACTGCGAAAACGTGCGAAACGTCGGTCTGGAACCGATCGTGGCGATAAACAAGTTTCCGACAGACTCGCCCGAGGAAGTCGAGACGCTTTCGAACTGCTGCAAGAATATGGGCGTCCAATGGGCGCTTTCCGATGTGTGGGCCAAGGGGGGCGAAGGCGGAATCGAGCTCGCCGAGCTTGTCCTGGAGGCGTGCAAACAAGAGTCAACTTTCCATGTCGCCTATCCTGACGACATGTCAATCAAGGACAAGATCACTACCGTTGCGCAGAAGTTCTACGGAGCGGACGGGGTGACTTTCCTACCGGCCGCTAACACTCAGATCAAGCAAATTGAAGAGCTGGGGTTCGGCAATTTTCCAGTGTGCATCGCCAAGTGTCAAACGTCGCTTTCGGACGATCCCAAAGCATTCGGCCGACCTCGCAATTTCAACATTACCGTGCGCGGAGCAAAGGTAAGCGCTGGCGCTGGGTTCGTGGTTGCCTATGCGGGTGACATAATGACTATGCCCGGCCTGCCCAAAGTTCCGGCAGCGGCAAAGATTGGCATGAAGCCCAACGGCGAGATATACGGCCTGTTCTAAAAACTTATAGCTCAAAAGCATCTTTTGTTCGCGAAATCCCGAAATTGGGCGATACGCTTTCAACGTTATGCCTTTTTCGGGATTTCGCGATGTTAGATATTATTATTTAGAACAGGTCGGTTCTCCAAGCCAAACCTATCCAAGTGTGGTCGCCGAATGTTCCTCCCTTGATTGTAAGGCCGGTATTGGGCGGCATAATTGTAACGCCAGTAATGGTGTCCGCCCCATCATTCTCGATAACCGCCCCAATCCATGGAGCGATTAAGAACTGCAGACCTCCAAACAGCCCCTTATGCCTCTCCTCACCAAAAAGCGTCCGGTCGGCAGAACCCAGGCTAAGATGAGCCCTTACAAGCGGCGGGCCCGGAATCATCGGGTTAAAGAAGAATGTCTTGGCGGCCGAGAGGAACACCGACGGGTCTTTGCTATTTTCGCGTGCAGCAGGATTGAGGGTTGTCGCAGCCTGATTGAAGTTGCGCACGCCAAAAACAAGGTCGGGGACAGTGGGCGTTTCGTTGAGCAGCTTGACCGATCCCACGAGTACGACAGATGTCTCGTCCTTGTCCACAGAGGCGCGGTGAATATCCAGCTCAAAGCGATCCGTCAGCCCCAGGTAAAGAGTCTGATACTGGATAAACTGAGGCGCCTGACTCGGAAAATCGAGGTCGATGTAGTAGGCGGCTACGTCCAATTCCCCGGCCTTTAGCTGGTTCGCGGTGGGCATCGTGACGATGTCGTCTGCGAACGCACATCCGCACACACAAGCCACCGCAAAAAATAGAATACCAATATACCGCATTGCTGTCTCCTCCTCAGATCAGCGATTAACCCCATATTAAATGCCTAGGCAGAAGGTTCCTTCACGGATTTTAATGCGAACTGAGACAGGTTATACGAAAACGCCTTAAGATCGCTTCTGCACAGCCTTTGGTTCGTCAAACGCGAAGGTCATGGGGAAGGCGAGGCGGGATAGTAATCAGGCGGAGGTGCGCTTTCGTACTGAGGTGAGGTTCCGTTCTGGTGGTCGGCACCGGGAGTGCTTGCAGATGGTGCAACCTCGCCGCTCGCAGATGGTTGCTCGGTAGGGAGTCTCGAAGTCTCTCTCTCGACGATGACCTTGTTCTCTTCAAGCTTGGCGGCTGATTGGGTTTCGACTTTTGCCTGCGCTGCAAATATCTCGGCGTTGGATTTTGATTTGGATGAGTTTGTCTCAAGATAGTCCAACAGACTTGCGGCTGCCTGTGCCATAAGACCGCAAGCCAGACTACGACGCAAGTGAGCAGGCCTTTTGATAGGAGGGGGCACAATGGCATCCAAAAAGCCTGCCATCGACTCCAATCGAAGAACCAAACCCTTCACGGTATTGTAGTAGCTCTCGCGGGTGATGATCTTCTTTTCGAAATCTGCACTAGCGGTTTCATATTGGCGGATAAGCGCAGCAAAGTGCTGGTCAAAATAGTGTCGGAGCATCTCGTAGCGATTGGCCAGAACCTTGGATGGGGGGGCCGGTTGCACCTTGGCAAGTTCGTTCAGCGCCCTCCGACTTTCGCCAAAAAGCGACATCGAAGCGTTCACGACAGCCAGCCGTTCGTGCGCGCGCCAGTCTTTAGGATCGATCTTTGCCGCCTCTTTGTAGGCCTGTGCTGCCTCGTCAGGCTTGCCCGCGTTCCAGAGCTTGTCTCCCTCGATCATCTTGGCAACCGCAGTGCCTGGAGCGGCGGCAGGCCTAGGAGTTGTCAACGATACTCGGTTGCGTGGACTGGGAGGCTCCGGTGTAGACTTGTTCTCGTCGTGTTTCGACGTATCTGTAAGAGTTTTCTCTTCCCCTTCCCTCAATTTCCTTACGAGCTCTTCTAAGGCTGCAACAGTGTCTTGCTCAGCACCCATCTCCCGCGCTCGCGCGAGCTCGTCTTCGGCCTCTCGGTAAAGACCCTTGCGGGCATATGCTTCGGCCAGTTTGACACGAAGCGAGACATCAGTTGGCTCAAGATTAACTGCTCGCTTGTATTGTTCGATTGCAAGCGCCAGATTACCGACTTTTATGCTTTCTTCGGCCTCAGCGGCGTAGTCCTTAGCACCCGTTTTGGTAGTCGTCGGCATTTGCTCCGCACCAATAATGTTTGTCTCCTTGCCTGTAACAGGCGACTGCTCGGGCACGCGAGGCAAGCCAGCAAACGCCGACTGAGATATCTCAATCACGGCAGCACTTGCCGCCGAGTTCATTGCATTTTGTAAATCAATAGCGGATGTTCCTCCGACCTGGGAAGATCTTACGCTTTCCCACTGAGAATTTTTACCTCCGTCGACGCGAGCAAGCCATAGCTTGATCTCTACGACCCGCACTTGCCGCATCGGCCGGGTTTCTCCCTTGTCGGTCTTGTTCTCGCCACCTGGTGTGAGCTTGTCGGCGTCAGCCCGACCTTCGGTTTCCTTAGGAAGAACCTTCATCAAACTAGGCCCGACTTCTTCGATCTTGACATCCTTAACCGACACCTCGGCGGCTGCAGCGTACTGGAAACCCAAAGCCTTGGCAACTTCGAGTCTTTCCTCCCGCGTCGCATAGGATGCGAGCTTTTCCGGGCTGAGCTTTTTCTCCATTACAGCGCGCAGGACAGTCGGCGAGTCGCGGTCGAGCACCGTTGCCTCAACCTGCTGGGTTTCGCGAAAATAGGTTCGCAAGGCCTTGGTAGTTGCCGCGGCAATATCCTTGTCTGCGCCGTCTCCGCGCACGGTTTCGAAAATCAACACCAGTGGACGCGAGGCGGACCAACCAGGCCGCAGCCCACAGACAATAGTAGCCGTCAGTGCCATCGCTATTGAGAGCCCGCGAATCATCGTCCCTCCTGCAACACCTGCAAAAGCTTCCTGGCGCTCTCCTGACCCCGGCGAGCATTCTCGGTATTGCGTCCTGCGTCAATGTCGGCCTGATAGAGTCTAATCGCCTCTTCTGCAGCTCTGATCGCTTCCTCGGTAGCACCTTGTCTATAAAGCTCGACGGCACGAGCGAAGGCGTCGTCCCCCTCGGGTCTTGAACTTGGCTTTTCTTCCGGCTCTGGTGGTTTCGCCTGTGTAACACTGGCCTCCTTAGTGGCTTCCTTAGCCGGTTTCTTGGCAGGGCTTTTAGTCTCCGGAACTATTTTAACGTTAGCGCCGAGAATTGGCGGTAGCTTGACCGGTTCGGTTGTGGTAGGCTTGGGCAAGCTCGGACGTGACACGAACGAAGGAGGAGTCTGAGGGCGCGCCATCGGATAGCCAGTCATAGACGGACTGGGAAACACGTAAACACGGGACTGCGAGGCTCCCGTTGCCTCGCCACCAATGCCCGATTTAGGTGTTTGGCTAACTCTAGTTGAACGGATCGGCCGAGCAGGTGTCGATTTGTCCTCTGCGCCACCAGGCATCAGCACGATCGCTGCCATTAAGACTATTACAAAGGTTGCAAACGCCACCCATAAAGGAACAGGAACAAGCCTTAACGCAGCGACCGGCCATGAGGACTGCGTAGGTGTCACCGTAGATTCCTGACCGGCGATTCGCATCCGCAATCTGGACAGTTTTTCGCGATCTGCTGCACTGTTCGGGTTCAGTTCGAGTATCCGCTCGTATTCCGCAACTGCAAGCTTCAGCAGCTCGTTGGCTTGCTCAGGCTCTCCATTCTTTAGCTTGTCCTCGGCCTTGCGTTCGTAGATCAGAGCCAAAAGCGAGTGTGCAGACGCGCTTTCCGGCATCGCACGCAGGATCTTCTGAGTACGGGCGAGCGCGTCGTCCAGCTCCCCGCGCGAATAGACTTGCCAAACTTCGAAGAGCTCCTGCCCGAGCGCAACCTCGTCAACCTCGCCCGAGGCGCGGCCTTGCTGTTCAGCTTGCTGCAGAGCCGGGTTTCCTAGCTGAAGGCCACATCCCCTGCAGAACCTGTTTGTCTTGCCGTTCGTTGTTCCGCAGCGTGGGCATTTCATAGTCTGCTGTCCTAGGTTAGTTCAACACGGGACTGTTTACCACAGTGGTCCGGCAGTTCGCCTAATCAACTTTCAAACTCAGTCATTTTAGCGGAGTGAAAAATCCGCAGCCGAGCGCTGTAAGAAACCACACAACCCATCAGAACAATCCGGTTTGAGACTTTGCCGGCGCGAGGCCTAAATGGTCGTATGCGCGTCTAGTTGCGACACGTCCCCTAGGAGTGCGTGCCAGAAACCCGATCTGAATCAGATACGGCTCGTGTGCATCCTCGATTGTGTCGCGTTCCTCTCCAATGGCGGCCGCGACTGTCTCTATCCCGACCGGCCCGCCGCCGAACTTATCTATGATGGTCGTCAATAGACGGCGGTCGGCTTCATCTAGGCCTTGCTCGTCAATTTCAAGCATCGCCAAACCTTCTACGGCCACCGTCGCATCGATTACTCCCTGTGCCCGAACCTGAGCATAGTCGCGCACGCGCCTGAGGACGCGGTTGGCAACCCTCGGAGT
>JAOAGX010000005.1 GCA_026415535.1 Armatimonadota bacterium
GTTCAGATAGACGAGCACGTGGCCAAAACGCCTCCTGAGGCTACCGCGTCGATACAGGCTTTGGCTGCCTATCTAACCAAGCAAGCGGCCGACGAGGTGCAGAAAGTCAGGGCGATCTATGGGTGGATCGTCAGAAACATCGACTACGACGTGGAAGCGTTTTCAACTGGTAAATTGGGCGATCAGAGCGCCGAGGCCGTCCTCGTCCGCCGTAAAGCAGTTTGCGAAGGGTACTCCAGGCTGTTTGAAGCTCTTGCACGCGCAGCAGGGCTGGAAGCCGTTAGGGTAATCGGTTTTTCACGGGGTGCCGGGTACGCGCCTGGAGCACCGGTCGGTCCGGAACCTGATCATGCTTGGTCGGCTGTGAAGGTAGACGGCAAATGGTGTTTACTAGACACGACTTGGGCTGCAGGATATCTCGATGCCAAGGTCGGGTTTGTTCGCAAACTTGACGACTACTATTTTCTGACCCCGCCCGAACACTTCCTCTATGATCACCTGCCTAAGGATCCAAATTGGCAGTTGGTGGCGAATCCTATTTCCAAGGAAAAGTTCGAGCGGATGGTTTACCTAAGGCCCGGGTTCTTTAGAAATGGGCTAGAAGTGGTTAGTCATCCCGAGATAGAGATCTTGAGCGACGGCGATCTGGTTGTGACATTTGCCGGGCCTGAGGAAGCAATGATGCGAGCCCGCGTGGGCGATACGACGGCGTTTAGAGACGACATCGCCCCGACTTTTGTGCAGCGGGAGTTAGGCCAACTCAAACTGAACGCTTCGTTCCCCAAACCGGGTTCATATACTCTGCGTCTCTACGCAAAGCGGAAGGGTCAGGAAGGACCTTACGAATGGGCAGCCGACTATCTCGTAAGGGTTAAGCAAGTCAAAGGACTAAAAGTATTCTATCCTGAAACGACTTCCACCTTCAATGAAGTCAACGCAATCCTCATCGGTCCAATGTCGGGCCGACTTAAGTTGGGTTCTAAGCAGTCCTTTAAACTTGCCGTTCCGGGGGCCGAAGCGGTGTCGGTAATCACGGGCGGCGAATGGGTTGGTCTTTCGAAGAACGGCGAGACTTGGGAAGGGGAAGCCGCAGTGCGCGGCGACAAAGTTCAAGTGGCGGCGCGGTTTCCTCATAGTCAAAGTTACTATGTGCTAGTTACCTATGCCGTAGGTTCCTGATGGTGCGGCCGGAAAGGAAGGTGTACTTGAAATGCGGGCAAGGGCTGTAATTGGAGTACTGGTTTTATTCTGCCTGAGTGTGTCAAGCGGTTCGGCTCGGGAGGAATCTACCAGAATCAAGCTTTCCGATCTGGTTCAGTCGGTCAATTACGGTCAGATCGACTGGGGAAATCGTATGATGTATGCTATGGGTGAGGGCGCTGCGCCTTCGCCGTCAGAGGAGCCCAACAGGGCCAGAGCTTATCTCAGGGCCAAAGAATATGCCAAGATGTCTGCTATTGCGAACCTGCTTATGCTCATCGAGGGCACTAACATCACCTCCGAAGGTACCGGCAAGGATTACATGGCCGATGTTACCCTAAGGCAGACTATTGAGGGCTACGTCAAAAACGTACACATATTGCGAGAGGAGCGGATCACTTCTAAGGAAGGTATGATCGCCAGAGTTTGGGTCGGCACGCCCATATTCGGCGATCAAACTCCTGGAACGGCATTCCTCCAAAACCTGGCGGTCGTGGATAGGCCCAAGCAGCCAAAGCTAATTGAGATCCCGCTGGACAAGCCTTTGCCGAGGCCCTCGGTGCCGATCAAGCAGGCCGAGTTGGAAGAGAAAGCTAGGTTACTGGGAATAGCAACGTCAAGGCCGATAGACCCGATCACGACAACCCCGCCAATCAGACAGGAAGGACCGTTCACATCGCTTATTGTGGATGCGCGAGGCTTTGGTGTTCCGCAAGCGATGTGCCCTAAGATCAGGAAGACCAACGGGGATCAGATATACGGCGGTGTAACTTCGAAAACCGATCCCGCTGTTATGGAGGGTCTTGTAAGCTACGCTCGAACCCTAGAAAGCGCACGCTCGTTGGACAGATGTGGTGACAATCCAATGGTAGTCTCGGCGATCGGCAGAGGTGGAGGCAGGTCCATGTGCGATGTGATCGTTTCCGACGAGGCGGCAGCTAGGATATTGAGAGAGAACTCGATAGCAGGATTTCTAAACGAGTATAAGGTGATATTCCTCGTCGATCCACCTGGATCAGGCGTAAGCTCGGCGCTCGCGATGGCGCCTTGACAACAAATCTTTGCCTGTTTTCCACAGGTGTCTCGGGAAACTATTTCCCGAGGCATTGTTTAATGGTGCGGCCGTTAAGTTGGTCCGTCATTTTCCGAGTGCAGCAAGGAGTCTCTATTGCTGCTAACGAGATATCTTTCCCCTAGGATCACGGCCACGTAATCGTCGTACGGACGGCTTGGGGTTTGCAATGAGACTGGGATGAGTTTGCGCCAACCCTTCGGAGGGTTCTCTTCGAAAAAACGTTTACGCGCAGCGGCAGTCGAGAACTTTTCGTCAACGAATTCGGTATCAAGGCCAGTTGCAGTTTTCACGACGTTAGCGATTTCGGAGGAATTCGTTCCGTTTCCCACCACGGCGACGAATGGGCTAAATTGTTCTATAAGCCGGACCAAGATGGCATGAAGCTGGTCGACGGGAGTTACACGCCGATATTTGATTTCGAAGCGGTTGGGCTCGCGACCGGTCTCTATCACTGCCACTCCGCACTTGTCCCGACCGGGGTCTACGGCAAGAACACGTTTCTTGGAAGATGCGTGTTGGCTCATGTATGGCTTTCGTCAGTCAATCTTGCTCACGCTGAATCGCATGTTCGTCATGTTGAGGGGGCCAGCGGCAAAAATATCCCTAGTGGCGTAGGCAACAACTTGGACTTTTGAGTTTTTGGCCTTGATCTGATCCACTACAGCCATGAGGGCTTCGACTTGGGTTCCCGGATCGGAGCCAATGGTGGCTCTGGGGTCAGGGTTGGCCACCGGCACGATACCGGCAGAGACGGCAGCCCGGCTAACCTCGTTCTGAAGAAAATTAATTAGCGCAAGTAGTACCCGACCTTCGGACAACCGACCATCCATTTTTGTTTCGGCGATCTTGTCTCCCTTGCTGAAAACCAGGTTATTGTAATAGAGAACAAGTTTGACTCGCACCTGTTCTCCAACGAGCGAGTTCCTAGCGCAAATAACCTGTACTAAGGCGTCTTCTGGTCGAAACGCGCTCTGCGCGATAGCTTGGGCGGCCATTTGCACGCAGGTGCTCTCGTTTTCGATGCGCACATCGTAGTCCTTACTGATAGCCTGACGGAACTCAACTGTCACTGCGCGACCGTTTGGACCGATGCCGGCACCTCGCCTGATGGCTTCTTCGCTGGCGGTTTCCAGAAGAGAGTATATGTCGGCCCTGATACCGAAGATCGATTGCCTTGGCGATATAGTCCCGCGAGCGATTTCGTCGCCCTGTCTTATACATATGTCGCCGCCAAGGAGTTCGCTAGCCAGGACTCTATACTGCTCCTTTTCCAAGCCTGTTTGAATGAGTGCCTTCTGTTGAAGCTTTAGCTGCTCCTGTTGTTCCAGAATCGCCTTTTGCTGTTCGGCTAGTTTTGTCTCGGCTTGCTTAAGGTCGGCGGCGGTCTTGTCGAGTCGCAGTTTCGCATCGGCATATTGCCTTCTGGCTTCATCCGCCTGTACTCTGGCCAGCTCAGCTTCTTTGGTTGCCCTAGCTGCCGCGCTCTGCAATTTACCAAGCTCGGTTTTAAGACGCGCAAGCTCTTTCGTTTTTAGCTGAACCTCGGCAATAGCTTCAGCGCGCTCCTTTGCTAGCCTAGCGAGCTCCTGCTGGCGCGCGCTGATTTCCTTTTTTAGGTACTCCACTGCTTTTAGAGCTTTGGCCTCGGCCTGTGCAGCCTTTGCTGCGGCATCTGCTGCTTTTAGGGCGGCTTCACGTGCCTCATCAACCTCCTTGCGCTGTTGTTCGACCTGAATCAGCAGCTCTTTGCGCCGCGTTTCGAGCGACTTGTTCTTTGCAATTAGGGATTTGTTTATCTTGGTCAAGGACACGTTGCGTCGAAGGATTTGCTCTCCTTCAGTGAGCACTTTTTTGAACTGAACGTTGGCCGATACCAGCGCTAGGACCGCAAGAGCCGAGATTAGCATGCCGGTGATTGCGGTGACAATGTAAGCAGTATGACGCGGACGGAGGCTTAGAATCGTCAGACGTTTCTTGCCCATCCATCGTCCGAGCAGATCGCCAAAATAGGCAATGAAGCCCGACACCAAAATCAGAACAATTACAAACAGCACCGAGTAGCGCATTTTCGTTCTCTGAACCGCGGCATTCTACCGTTATTTTCTCGACTGCGGGTCCGACTGTTCAAAATTTTTGGCGTTTTCGAGCTCGGATCATCATTTCAAGTTGGATTATTATTCCGAGCTTGAATTGTCACTCCGAGTTTGGACCATCGTTCCGAACTTGGACCGTCGTTCTGAACTTGGTTTGTCATTCTGAGCGAAGCGAAGAATCTCAACGTCCCGGCAATCGAACTGATACTTACAGAGTCTACTTAGCTGCTCTTCTGACCAGTGCCAAGGCGGCCACAATCCCTAACACGTCGGCGAAAAAAGCTCCCACAAACGGTGACACGTGTCCCTGAATCGCAAGCGACGATGTGTAATGCCACACCATCCAATAGAGAAATATCAACAATATGCTCAGCCCAAACCCAACGCTGGATCCGCTTCGGTATGGCCTGATACCCAACGGTGCGGCGAGCATTGCGAAGACTAGACTCGATATTGGCAGTGCAAGCCGATTCCACTTGAATACCTCGAGCTGTCTGATCTGATCTTGTGGACGGTCCGGATGAGCCTTGAGATAGGCCACTAGTTGACTGAGCTCCGAGAAGCTCAATTTGTCCGAATCCCGCGTCAGGCTTTTCTGGTATAACGAGAATTGCTTCGGTCCTTGACCTATGTCCACCTCTTTCGTCTGGAATTCTGAGAAGGTCTGAATCACACCAGAATCCGTGCCTACAAGCTGCGACCATCCGTCGTAGAGCTTCCAGCGATACTTCTTTGACTGATCAGTGACCCCGGCCCAGACTGCTCGCGATGCGTAGATGATTGCAAGCGGCTTGTCTCCTGCGAATTGGGTGACGGTCACGTTACGCAAGACTCCGCTGTTGATGTCCATCCCGCCTTTTACAAGGATCAGGGAGTTAGTGGAGTCGTCCCGCACGGTGAAGGGCTGGCTTGTCGGAGCTGTCTGCTTCAAGATCTGTGCTTGTAGTTCCTGCGAACGAGCAAAAGCCTTTGGCGAGACCAGCTCGTTAAGCGCAATAGAAGATCCGCTTACAACCACGCCGAGGACGATAATCGGCGCTGCCAGTCTGTACAAGCTTACGCCGCTGGCGTAAAGGGCTACGATTTCACTATCACCGGACAGCCTGCCAATCCCTAGAAGAACTGCCAACAGAGTTGCCATGGGCAGGGTATAAACGACAATTGATGGCAACAACAGCAGCACAATCCAGATAGCCGTCACGAGCGGCATTCCGCTCATGACCCAGTTGGTCAACTTCAAAAGATACGTGCCGGCGAAGAAAACCGATGAAAACGCGGTTACCCCAAAGATAAACGGACCGACGAGCTCGAGCATGACTTGTTTGTCAACAAGCCTCATTATGCCCCTCACATCTCGAACCGGTCGCCGAGGTAGAATTTACGCGCAATAGGGTCGTCCGGCAGCTCGGACGATGGGCCCGCGGTCTTGATTTCGCCCTCGGACATGATGTAGGCGCGGTCCGTGATTGCAAGTGTCTCGCGCACGTTATGGTCGGTTATGATGACGCCAATTCCGCGGTCTTTGAGATGGCTTACTATGTCCTGGATGTCGCCAATGGCGATTGGGTCGACACCAGTGAATGGTTCGTCGAGGAGCATGAACTTGGGATCGGTTGCAAGCGCCCTGGCGATTTCAACGCGACGCCTCTCACCGCCTGAGAGAACCATACCCCTGCTGTCGCGAATGTGGGCTATTCCCAGCTCTTCGAGGAGAGAATCGACCTTTTCATGCTGCTGTTTACGGCTTAGTCCCCTCATCTCGAGCACGAGCTTGATGTTTTCAGCTACGGTTAGTTTGCGGAAGATGGAGGGTTCCTGTGCGAGGTAACCCAAACCCAGGCGTGCGCGCTGGTACATCGGCTTGTTCGTAATGTCTTGACCGTCGAGAAGGACGCGACCCTCATCCGGTCTTACAAGACCGACGATCATATAGAAAGACGTTGTCTTACCTGCGCCGTTAGGTCCCAGCAGGCCGACGATCTCACCGGTCTCCATTGACAGGCTCACGCCGTTCACTACTCGGCGACCTTTATAAGCCTTCACCAGGTTGTGTGCTTCGAGTTTCATCTAGGTTTAGCGGCCCTAAAGCGAGGATTTTGGAACCACTTCAATCCGACCTGGGCCGGTAGTCGATTCGATCTTGAAATCGTAGTCCCCGGATTCTGGGCTGGGCCTGAGGTTCCAGGTAGCCTTGTCGCCGGTTACCTCGGCCGGCTCTGCGTACATCGACGGGTCATCCTGTATGATCTTTACTTGTCCAGTGAGGACTGCGATTCCCTTAACGCCGTCGTAGGTTATGGAATCGGCAGTCGCCACCGTGGTGACGGTGACCCGACCGGAAATCTGACCGGTTTTTTCGTCCTTGATGATCTTGGGAGCCGTGTAGGTTACCTTGGGCGAACCGATGAGCTCAGCGGACTTGACCGCGCTCTGACCCGGCGATGGATTGGGGGACAAGAGAACGGTTATTGTGTCGGCTTCGGAGTTCATCTGAGTCCCTGCTGTTTTGTCAAATAACTTGACACGGGCATTGCCCTTTATCACAAGTCTGGACGAACCCATTCCCTCGATCTTGTCCGCCGCGCTGATGACGACCGTATTACCGTTGGCGAACTTGAGCGTAGCCGTAACCGGCCCGGCTATTGCAGATGATGATATCAAAGCAAACGCAATCGCAAGCGTTGCGAGCCTGTTGGTTTTCATTGTGGAAGCAACCCTTTCGCCGAGCTGAGAGCCGTTATCGTTTTTAGCGCCGTATCGGCTTCAAATGCGGCCGACTGGCCTTCGAACCGGCCCTTACCGTTCATTTCCGATGTCCACCTGACCCCGCCGTCGCCAACGATTTTATTTTGTCGAGAATACCAGACGGCCCATTCGGACCTGACTACGGTGCGGCGAACCAGCGACTTAATCAAAACGCCGCCCGTTGCCGTTACGGTGCGCTTTTCGGCGTCCACAACGACCTTTGGCGCGGTCATAGTAGTGGTCAGTTTGCCATTGTCGTATAGCTCGCCTCTAAAGTCAAGCAGGATACCCTTTCGGCTGATCTCATCGCCTTGGAACTCACGTGCCGTGGCTTTAAGACTCGGCTTGTTCTTTTCGATCCACTGGAAGGCGAGGCTTTTTTGAACGATCTTCAAGTTTGGAACCGCGCCTTGCGCTGGCACGACGGGTTTTGTTTGCGCTGAAGCTTGCGCCTTTGTCGAAGTTGCTTTAGGCGCACTATCCCGCAGTTTCGAACTTGGGACCGGACCCGATTTGCCGCAGCCGCCGGGTAAGAAAACTACGCCGACCAGAACTACCGCTATATGGATGCGTGATGGCGAAGTCATTGAGTTAATGGGACGGTAGCATTATGAAACAGTTACCATACCAAGTTTAACATAACCTACTTTCAGACGGAAATGCACCCCACTCCCACTAGAGCTCGTGTAGTGCGCATCCTCAGTTGTGCTTCGCTGCAAATGGCGATGGAGCGTCGTAGTCAACACTCATTTTTGAAGGAGAGGGTTGGGTTGAGAACTTATTATACCGATAAGTGTAAGTGAGGATGATTGCCTGACTGTGCATACCGGGGCTGCTTCTGCTTGGCGCTCAAGAGCACTGCATTGGCGCACAGCGAGCAGTAGCAAAAAATGCGCATATTTTCGCCTCAAAAACAGTGCCAAGTGGGTATTTTGCTCATAGCAGCTCTTTTGCTCGTATCAGGGGCGTCGTGTAGACGCCACTGTGCTGATCCCGCTTGCAGTATTGAACTAACTCCTTACCTCTACATACAGCAATCTTCAGCACAAAAAGGAGGGATGCCCACGCGGCTCGAAACCCTGTACATTTCGGCGGACGGAGTCGGACAGTTGGCCGAAGAGACCACCGACGACTTCGTGGTCAAGCTGTGGACGAGCTCCGTTCGTTCCGAACAGTTGTTACGAGAATTATCCGACTTACAGTTTCCCAGCCGGTTCGAAGCTGCGCCTCGAAAGCCCGCCGATTTGATCACGGAATACACGCCGCCGACTCTTTTCGTCGAAACGGTAGATTACCAAGGGGCGATTAGATCTTGGGAGGGAGATCCTAAGCGCGTGCCGCCGAGACTAGCTTCGATGATTGAAAAGGCTCGCAGTCTAGTCAAGTCAGGTGACAAATATGGTCTTGCTACCGGTTCGAGATACATCCGAGCGGCAAACCTAAGCACTCGGGCTGCCAACAACCTGAGAGATGCCGGATTGCTGAGGGAGGTTACCCTATCCGATCTCAATGATACACCTCTTGTGAGATACGCTATAGCGCATCCTAGAATGTTGGTCGGCGTTGACGATGTCAAGGATCCGTACGGTAAGCTCGGGATTTCCTCACGGGGGGAAAGCGTGGCGCTTGCCTTCGGTGGTTGTGCATTTCAGGTGAGGAATTTGCAGAGGAGAGCCGAGTAGCTCGGCTGGGACGGAAAGGAGAATGCTGGACAAAATGAAAAAAAACAGACTGGTTCTTAGCAGGTGGCGCGGCTTCGCGTTGCTGGCGGTAATCACGAGCCTGGCGTTGCCTCAGATGGTTGCGGCCGGGAATATGCCCTGGTTTCAAACCACGACTCGACGACAGCCCGAGGTCTCGCGGCAGAAGGACGGTTGGCACACCACAGCCTATTATGCAGGGCAATCCAAGTCAGGTGCTACGCTCATCGATCTGGTGATCTCACTGCACAACCGACCGAGCGGCGACAACGACGTTACCACAAATGATGATCGCACGCCGTATGAGCAGATCATCCAATACTTCGCCGATGGCGTCTACGAGATGTCCAACGGTGCACACAAGCTGCGCAAAGTCCGTATCTACACGAGTGGCTTCTATGCAGACAAGTGTGACATCACATGGTCAGCTTCAGGCTGGCCCTGCGCAAACGCTTGCGGGCGTGGAATAGCTGGCAAGCACGTATATATGTTCACCAATTTTAGCGGAACCGACTTTCTTACCAACCAAGAGTTGGGCGGATACTGTCTGGCGCACGAATGGGGCCATTATTTCTACGGCATGTACGACGAGTACAAGGCTTCAAACACCTCGTATGATTCGTATGAGCAAATGCCGAATTCTACCGACGATCCTTCCAACGTGTCGATTATGAACAACCAGTGGAAAGGAAACACTGATAAAAACTGGTTGAACTTCTCGACTGATACGCGCTCCGACTACACGAAGAACAACGCGCAATTCAGGGTATACAAGGCTGCCTGCTGGCAAACACTCGCGCGCAACAGTACCGACGATCCCAAAGATGGATTCAGGAATAGTTTGCCATCGAGACCCTACTATTCTGAGCTTTCTAATGTCGCGCCGGTTGCCAAGTCAGGAGCCTCGGTTCCCAGCAGCATCGAGCTACCTTCCACCGAAGCGCGCAGCGATCTCGAGATCATTTGGATGGACAACACCATAGTTTACCAGATAGTCATCGACCGGTCCGGGAGCATGGATGAAGATGACAAGATGGAAAACGCCAAAACTGCTGCAAAGCTTCTGGTGGACGCTGCTCCGTTGCCGGATAAACCTACGGATCCTGCTATAGCCAAGATTGGAGTAATTGACTTTGATGACAGTGTGACTGTTACCTATCCGATCACAGAGATCAGGACTCAGGCTGATAAGAACGCTATTAAAGAGGCTATTGACACCCTATATCCGCGAGGGTGGACCGCTATCTTTGACGCAGCTCTGACGGCGCTTAGTGGCTTGAACGCCGAGGCAGCAAATACTGCAAAGATTACCTTCCTCTTGAGCGACGGCTACAACAACGTCAATGACGATCTCTACGACACAGTCATTAGCTCCTATCGGGCGGCTCAGGTCCCGATATTTTCCTTTGGCTATGGGTCAAGCGTCGACCCAAGGCTCGCTAGCCTTGCTAGTGAGACTGGGGGCAGATACTACTCCTCACCAACTTCTCTGAAGTTCATCACAAGCGTGTTCCAGGATGCAATGCAAGCGGCGACGACAACTACCGGTATTGCGACCGGTTCCACCACGCTGCCGGCAGGCCAACTTGCGAGTACCCCGATATATGTTGATCCAAGCCTAAAGGACTTGAACGTTGTGGTTACGTTTGTCGGCGCGCCGGGCGATCTCACGGCGGAACTCAAGGATCCTTCAGGTGTGGTTGTTAGTCCCGCGGAGACGACACAGTCGGGGAGCGAGACCTTGATACGTTGGACAGTGCCAACTCCTGCCACTGGCAGCTGGACGCTTTCTGGCACGCCCACTTCCGGACCCGTAGACGTGACGTTCCGTGCGACCGCGACACCCGATGACGAGACAACCTACACGGTTGCCCTAGCGAGTCTAACCGGATCGACGGTGACTTATCCGGAGCCTATTGTGCTATTGGCGACTTTAGAGAAGGGATTGCCGATCTGCGGTGCGGTCGTAGAGGGTAGGGTCAGAGCTCCCAATGGAGACATTACCGACATCACACTCAGGGATGACGGAGTGCCGCCGGACGCAATTGCTAACGACGGCTCGTACTCTGCTATATTGGATTACACCCTGAATGGAGTCTACGAGATCGAAGTAAGCATGAACAATAATGCAGGACTGGCTCATTATACGTACGCCGGGGTCCAGATGGCCATTGACCGCAATGGGAACTCTGGTGACGTTCCGCCTGCACCGGTCGGAGAAAACTTCATGAGATTTGCCAGGATTCAGATCACAACGACTGGTGTGAATACTGATGATCACGGCAACACTCCCGATACTGCTACAGCTATACAGCCGAACAATGACGATCATCCTGGTAAGATCGACTCGGCGGGCGATGTAGATGTGTTCTCGTTTGTTTGCTCGGCCAGCCCAACCATAATTCGCGTCACCGATTTCGCTTTGGGAATGGATCCCAGGTTGCGAATCGTTGGGCCGGACAAGAGCTCCGTGCTTGTCGAGGGCGATCTATCCAACGCCGATACGGCGAATGGTTACCTGGCCGTTTCGGTAGCGGGACACATCGGCAGCACGTTATATGCGGAAGTCTCGCACAAAGATCCGGTTTTAGCCCGCGGGACATATAATCTGAGCGTCGGATCTTCGATCCCCGGCGACTTTGCAATCAGGTTTACCAACCCGGGTGTTTCTTGGATGATATCCACTAGCAGCACGATTGATATTGCGGGTGTTGCGTCTGCGGGTTGTCAGAAGGTGACATGGTCGAATGACCGCGGTGGACACGGCACTTGCAGTGGCACGACTTCTTGGAGCAAGACGAGTATTAATCTAGAGCCGGGCACTAACCTGATCACCGCTACCGCGACAAGCTCGACCGGTGAAAAGGCCTCGGCGACGCTGACTGTTGTTTACTGGACCGGACTGGTAATGGTGAGCGTCCCGCTAATTCCGAACCAGTCAGACCCGGGCAATGCTATCGACTTCTCGAGCTGGATGAGATATGATCCTCTGCAAGGCAATTACATTGTCTACGGGTCTCCCGACGACTCTGCCCATTTCACGTGGTTCCAACCAGCTGCCGACGTACCCGGCAAGGGATACTGGGGATACTGGCAGAGCCCTGGAACCAAGCTGCCGTCGGGAATGGCTCTCAATCAGACTGAGGGGGGTTCCATCAAGCTCAAAGCTGGTTGGAACATGATAGGCAACCCATTTCTTAGTCCTTTGCAGTGGAGGTTGGCCAACATATTGGTCAAGAAAGGATCCACTACCAAGACACTTGCCGAGGCAAAGGACACCGGTTGGTGCGCCGACTATTTGTGGGGTTGGAAACAGTCAAGTTCCAACCCAACGACAGGTGAATACGTTCTGGTATACGACACAGGACTCGTTCCGGGTGTTGAGGGTTGGATAAAACCCTGGGCGGGATATTGGTTCAAGGCCAATGTTGACTGTGAGCTGATCCTACCGCCTCCGCCTGTGCGGTGAGCAAGGGTTCGGCTGTGTGGTGTTTCGGGATTTGAGCGTAGCGAAAAATCCCGAAACGTTTGAGACCTCGTGGCAGGGTGGAAGGAACCCCGGCGGGGTCAGAAGAAGTCGAAGATGCGGGTGAACACGTGCTTCTCCTGGGAGAGAACTGGTTGTGATGTCAGCCGAGAGAACAGTGGAGGAGAAGCCCGCAAAGGGGGTTATAAAATACATGCGTAACAAGAACTTCATTCTCGCACGAGTTGTGGGAGTTGCTCTAGCGTTTACAATTGCCGTCTGCGGTTGCGGAGGAGGTGGAGGCGGAGGAGCCGGTGGTGGAGGTTTGCAAGCGGATACTACGCCTCCTACCTTACAGAACCCGTCGGTCAATCCGTCTTCGGTAGGACCTACAGGCGGTAGCGTAACCATTAAGGTCACAGCTACTGACAATGTAGCTGTCCAATCGGTGAGCGCTGTTATCACTGGTTACAACCCGGCTACTCAGGCAACAGGCAGCACGACGGTTAACATGACAAAAGGTACAGGGAACATGTGGTCGGGGCAGCATACTGTGCCTCCGATGCTTACCGTTCCGCCGGGCGTTGCCGATGCTAACGGCGAAGTAACCTACACAGTTGTTATAACTGCTACCGATACTTCGAACAACAAGAGTACGGCCAACACGTCGTTCAAAGTAACCGGTTTGCCACCAGGGGGTCCAAAGCCTTAGACGATCTATTATTTTCGCTCCGCAGTTTGAATCTGCGGGTAAACTGAGTTCGTTGGGCTTGTAATACTAGGCGGCCCCGCGTCAGCTGACGCGGGGCCGCTGCTTGCGTGATGGCTACTTTAATTTCAATGAGAAACTGCTGCCAGTCGAACGACGTTGGTCGTCTTTGATGTGACCTTTGCATCTTCGCTTGCCGCGACCCCCACGACCCACAGCACCTTCTCATCATCGACTACGACTGCCGCGCGCGTTCTTTCCGACAAAGGTACCTTTTTGTCAACGAACAGGTCTTGCAGTTTCTTTGTTCCGCGCATCCCGAACGGCCTAATTCGATCGCCCGGACGCGCATTTCTTACTCGCAGGCTGCCCTTGATCTTTGCGGTATCAAAGAAAGCGACGTTGAGACGTGCCGGCGCGACTCGGGTTTTGTCCACGATCTCTGCGTCGATTGCGAGTCCGATTTGCCTGACTTGTGTTCTGCCTGGGACAGCGAGGATAAGTTCAAACGTTTTAGTCGTTTGTCGCACGTGTGCGGGACCGATTCGGAAGTCGCTGCCGTGTTTCTCAGCGTAGAGTGCGCCTGTCGGAAGCGCGATCGAGAAATCGCTGCCGGATCGTAGCGCTTCAACTACACGTTCGATCTGCTCGAACGTGACATCCGACAAGTCACCCTTCGATTTCTCGATCTCCGTACGCACTATCTGAGCAAGGATCGCGTCTGGTAACTCGGTTAGGATTTGCGCGTCGAAGCAAGACCGATATTCGGCTGCTAACCGCGCTTGATCTGCGGTACGTTCGATAAGTTCCTGTTGAGATTCGGCAATTCGCGCCAACCGCACAATGGCTGACTTAACCTGAGGGTTGAAGTCCCGCTTCAGGAGAGGGATAAGTCTGTGTCGGACGCGGTTTCGAGCATAGGTGGTATCGAGGTTTGTGGTGTCCACTCGGTATTCCAGGTTGTGTTGGGTGAGATACTCTTCTATTTCAGAGCGCCAACTGTCAATGAGGGGGCGAACGATGTTTCCGGTAACGGGTCTCATTGCTGCCAACCCCTCGATCCCCGTTCCGCGAATGATATTCAGGAGTATCGTCTCGGCCCGATCGTCAGCCGTGTGTCCAACGGCGATCTTATTGCAGCCGAGTTTTGCAGCGGTTTCCTGGAAAAATGCGTGCCTGGCTATTCTTGCTGCCTCTTCTTCTCCTGCTCGCATCCGATTTCGAATTTGAGGTACGCTAACGCGCTCAACTGTGATCGGGATGGCGAGACTATCGGCGAGCTGTCTCACAAATTCCTCGTCACTATTCGATTCTTCGCCCCTTATACCGTGGTTGAGGTGTGCTATGTGAAGCTTGATACCTATTTCTTCGGACCACTCGTGAAGCGCATGCAGCATCGCTACCGAATCCGGTCCGCCCGACACGGCCACGAGAACTTTGCCGCCTTGGGCGAACATAGAGTATCGCTTCGCGGCCGAAAGGATGTCAAGCGCATTCATTTCAGCGGTCGCCTTAGCTTTCAGCCAATTTCAGCAGCATCCTCATTAGGTTTGGGGCATGATCGACGACCAGCTTGGTCTCGTGAACAGCCCGTTCGTCAAAAGGCAAGTTGGTTTGTTTTGGCTGGGTCGAGTCAAACAAGAGGAACGGAACCATATCTGACGAGTGCGAGCCAGTCGAAATTGGCGTCGGATGGTCCGGCATCAGAAGGATCCGGACGTCCTGCTCGAGTTTCTTTACGCCGTCTAGGATTGTGCCGAGGACTTTCTGGTCGCACTCCTGGATTGCCTCAATTTTCTTGTCGATGTCGCTCTCGTGGCCAGCCTCGTCGGGTGCTTCTACATGAACCCACACGAAGTCGTATTGAGCTAGTGCCCTAACTGCATATTGTCCTTTGCCGAGGTAGTTGGTGTCGATGTAGCCAGTAGCTCCAGGTACGTCAATTACCTTCAGTCCAACCATCCGGCCCAGGCCACGTATCAGATCGACCGCCGCCACTACTGCGCCCGTGACTCCGAACTTGTTGAAGAAGCTTGGTATTTCCGGAAGATGGCTTTCCCCCCAAAACCAGATCATATTGGCCGGCAAATGGCCTTCGTCTCGGCGGCGACGGTTAATAGGGTGACCGTCTAGGATCTCGTAGGAGTCTTCCATCATCCTGATCAACTTCTCGGCTCCGTTGCCCTCGGGGTAAAACTCCCTGAATGGTTTGCCGTGGAACTTGTAGGGCGGGGTGCAGCGAACGTTGTCCGATCCGCCACGCCAGACCATAATATGACGGTAACTTACTCCGGGGTAGAACCTTATCACGTTCGTATGGAGTTTCTCGTCGATCAGGGTGATCAGCTCGCGGGCTTCTTCAGTTGAGATATGTCCGGCGGTCGAGTCGACCATCAGCTCGCCATCTGTCGAAACTAAATTGGCACGGAAGACGGCATCTGTGGTATCTATCGGAATTTCAAGACTTGCGGCCTCGATTGCGCCACGGCCAGTGTAGTACTCTCGTGGATCGTAACCGAGGATGCCCATGTTGGTTATATCGCTGCTCGGGTACATTCCTTCTGGTGCGGTCCGCGCAGCCCCAATAAGGCTTCTGGAAGCAAGGTCATCCATGTATGGTTTCTTGGCCACTTGCATAGGAGTCTTTCCGTCCAGTTCTTCAAGCGGCTCATCAGCCATACCGTCGAATATTATGAGCAGATATTTCATGTCAGCGGTAAACTTTCAGCCTGCAGCAATCAGCCTTCATCAGCACTGGCCATCTGAGTTATGACGTCTGCTCAGAGCTCTTTTCCGACTAGCCTTCGATACGCCTCTCGGTATTTTTCGGCTGTCTTAGAGACGATCTCTGGCGGCAACTCTGGTCCTGGATAGGTCTTGTCCCAATCAAGAGTTAGCAGGTAGTCGCGCACGAACTGTTTGTCGAAGCTCGGCTGGCTCTGTCCGGGCTTATAGAGGCTTGCGTCCCAGAACCTCGACGAGTCTGGTGTTAGGACCTCGTCTATTAGTATTAGCCTGCCGTCCAGCTCTCCAAACTCGAACTTAGTGTCGCTGATAATGATCCCTCGTTCGGCCGCGTAATCCGACGCTCGGTTGTATATCGCTAGGCTAAGCGCTTCGAGTTGCCTTCCGATCTCCTCACCTACGATTTCGCACGCCTGTTGCGCGCTGATATTGATGTCGTGTCCGACTGATTCCTTGGTTGCAGGGGTAAACACTGGCTTCGGCAGCTTTTGCGACTCGACCATATCTCCAGGTAATTCGATGCCGTGAAGTACAACTGGGCCGCCGTCTCCCGATGCCTCTCTCAATGCAGTGTACTCCTTCCATGCCGATCCGGCCAAGTAACCCCTCACCACGCATTCAATCGGACATGGTTTTGCCTTAACCCCGATCATAGAACGTCCATCGAGCAGATCACGATACTGATCTGGATCGCTCACTCCTGCAGTGCCGATGCGCTCGATGATCTCGTCGATGTCGCCGGTCACTACGTGGTTTTCGACAATGTCCTTGGTAAGCTCGAACCAGAAGAGCGACAACTGCGTGAGGACCTTGCCCTTGTCGGGGATGCCGGTTGGCAATACCACGTCAAACGCCGAGATCCTGTCCGTTGCCACGAGCAAGAGCGCATCACCCAGGTCATACACGTCGCGCACCTTGCCAGTGGCGTGTTTTTTCAGGCCCTTGATGTCTGTCGAGGTTACGATCATTTCAGCTTCATCTCCCTTGCGACTGCATCTGTGTCAGCCGGCAGTTCGATGATCGGCGGCGCGATCTTGATGGCTCGGTCTGGGTCTTTGAGCCCATGGCCAGTGAGAATGCATACTACATCACACTTCTCCTTGAAAAACCCTTGCCTGCCCTTCTTGATCACGCCTGCAACCGACGCAGCGGATGCCGGCTCGCAGAAGACGCCCTCCGTAGCGGCGAGCAGCTTCTGCGCGTCGGTGATCTCGTCGTCGGTAACCTTCTCAATTACACCACCTGACTCATCGCGAGCGGCCACAGCCTGTTTCCAGCTTGCCGGATTGCCGATTCGGATTGCGGTTGCTATGGTCTCAGGATTCTCGATCGGGTGTCCTTCAACAATCGGTGCCGCACCGGCAGCTTGAAAACCAAGCATCACCGGCAGACGGTCGATCTTGCCTGCTTCGTAATATGCCTTATAACCTGCCCAGTAAGCCGTAATATTGCCGGCGTTGCCGACTGGTATCGCGTGATAAGTTGGCGCGTGCCCGAGGTCGTCGCATATTTCGAACGCACCTGTCTTCTGCCCCTCTATACGAAACGGGTTTAGGGAATTTACGAGTGTGATCGGGTAGGTATCAGAGATTTCTAGAGTTATACGTAGGGCGTCGTCGAAGTTGCCGTCGATGGCGAGCACCTTTGCACCGTGCATCATCGACTGAGACACCTTTCCAATTGCCACTGCTCCCCTGGGCAGGATGACTGCGCATACCAAACCTGCTCGAGCGGAATAGGCCGCTGCCGAAGCCGCCGTGTTTCCTGTAGAAGCGCAGATCGTGGCCTTGCTACCAGTCTCGACGGCCTTCGAGATTGCCATTGTCATGCCACGATCCTTGAAGCTTCCCGTTGGATTCATGCCCTCAAACTTGAGGTAGAGCGTGACGTTATCGCTCACCATTGATGCTAGCCGATCAGCCCTGATTAGAGGTGTAAACCCTTCGAGAAGGGATACTATAGGCGTTCGATTCGTTACCGGCAGAAACTCGCGATACCGCTCGATTAGCGGCACACGCCTGAAACAGCTCGATTGTGTTTGAACCGACACTACAACCCCCGATCCGGAGACCCTTAAAGTCGCTGCGCAGAAGGCAGTGTCTCGAAAATTAACCTGAAACTGAACTCCAAACTCCGGCTCATTGATTGGATTGCTCCCAAACCGTCATTTCGAGAGTTCGTGTTCGTTCCGAACGCTTAAGTGTAGTCCTATACGTGATTTGTCATCACATTGTTGATTTTCATCGTGGTTTGTCATTCTGAGCGCAGAGAAGAATCTCAACTTTACTTTGCATTCCTTACCTCGCTCACGCTTATGATGACTGCCACTATTCCTCCACTCTAATCCAGCTACCGATTTGTTTGATTACCGGCAACGCGCGAATTTCTTCGAGAGCGGCCCTCATCCGAGGTTCCGGGGCTTCGTGTGTGAGCCAGACTATTTCCGCGGTCGAATCTGGTAGCACCCTCTGCAGCACCGACTGGATCGATACGTCATTGTCGGCGAAACCGGCGGCAATGGCAGCCAATACCCTGGGCTTGTCTTCTGCTACTATGCGAACGTAGTTACGGCAAGTTATGCTTTCCGTGCCGAGCATCGGTCGTGTATCAAAGCACGTACACGGTACGCGAGCGGTCGCCCCGAAGTTGATGTTGCGCGCAATATCAATCACGTCTCCAACGACAGCACTTCCTGCTGCGTCGCCACCTGCGCCTGGACCGTAAAACATGACCTCGCCAACCGCGTTGCCACGAACCAGTATCCCGTTAAACACTCCGTTAACATGCGCTAGTGGATGAGATTTCGGTACGAACGCCGGATGCACTCGCACGGACATTCCGCCGTCCAGTCGCTTCGCCACTGCAAGTAGTTTGATCACGAAGCCTAGATGATCGGCGTAGCGCATGTCATCGGCAGTTATCGCTGTTATGCCTTCGCGATAAACCTTTGTGACATCAGCCCGGCTAGTGAACGCGATTGATGCGAGAATGGTTATCTTGTAGGCGGCGTCATGGCCTTCGACATCGGACGCGGGATCAAGCTCTGCGTAGCCCTTCTCTTGCGCTTCCCTGAGCGCATGGTCGAATGAAAGGCCGTCGTCTTTCATCTTGGATAAGATGTAGTTGGTCGTTCCGTTGACGATACCTTTGACTTCGGTGATTTCGTTGCCCGCGAGGCAATTCTTGAGTGGCCTAATGATCGGTATTCCGCCGCCTACCGATGCCTCGAACATCAAGTCTCGCTTGAGTTCCGCTGCCAGCGGTAGAAGGGTCTCACCTTCTTTTGCGATGAGTTCCTTGTTGGCTGTGGCAACATGCTTCCCGGCGTGCAAGGCGCGGCGGATGAGTTCACCAGCAGGATCAACGCCGCCAATGGTTTCGATTACTATGTCGATCGAAGGGTCGTTTATGATCTCGTTCGCGTCGGTTGTTAGGATAGAATTGTCAATCTCGACGGGGCGAGGCGTTGTGATGTCTATGTCGGCAATGCGCCTGATCTCAAGCCGCGAACCGACCTTGCGAGCAATAGAGTCGGCGTTTTCGAGGAGCAACTTCACCGCCCCCGCACCGACTTTGCCAAATCCGACAACACCTATGTTGATAATTTCCTTCAATGACGAATTCCTCAGTGTTCGCAACAGCTTCGCCTATGCGTCGACATTGTTAGATGGTAGAGCCGGGCTCCTAAGATTCGGCTACTTTAACTCTAACCAATACCTCGCCCTGCTGCACAAGCTTACCGTTATCGGCTAGGATTTCGACAACCTCTCCGGCCACCTCACTTGGTATCGGACTGAAGACCTTCATCGCTTCAATAAGGCCGACCTCTGTCCCCACTTCGATCGTGTCGCCGACCTCTACAAAAGGAGGTGCGTCCGGCGCGGGCGATCGGTAGAACACTCCGACAAGCGGAGCGACTATATCGACTACGTTTCCATCTAGCTTTTCCTCGGACCTGGGTTCCGGCTGAGATTGAGTATCGGAAGCCTCTGGAGCACATTCGTGCTCTACAATAGTAGGTTGAGTAGGCGGTTGCGTGACCAAGTGCGCTGACGGAGACGATCCCTTGATCGTGACACACAAGTCATCTTCCTCAACCGTCAGTTCCTGTAGGTTGTGCTTTTCGACAAGCTCTACTAGCTTCTTGACCTTACTTACGTCGATTTCAAGTTCAGTCAACCGCGTCTCACCCACATGCAAAAACAGAAGGACGGAACCCATTCCGCCCTCCTGTAAGGCTAGTCGTCTACCGACAGCTACCCGGGCCGAGTGTAGTATAGCATTCGACCCGGAATGAGTCAAGGCTAATTGGCTAAAGGCGTAGCGTACTCTTTTTGTGTGTGGAATTGGCTGGGTGCTGTTTTCAGGAACTGTTTACTGAGGCACCAACAGTCTGTTGGGATAATTGATCTCGCTCCAACCTCTTAAGATTGGAAAGGCGAGCTTTCTCATCCTGCGGAGGGTCGCCGAATGTGCACTTGTTGCATCAATCTAAGTCTGAAGGGGTTATGATTTGCGTCGTTTTAATCCGATAGCTCCTGTCAAGCCGACAAGCAATGCGAAAACTGAAGAGGGCTCAGGTGTGACTTGTGTCGACGATTCATATATAGCTTGGGAGACGCGGAACCCAAAACTAAAGCACTCTTCGTCTGGAAAGTAGTAGCTTCGGCAAGTTGATCGCATTAGGGTGTCTGTGTCTTCATACGAACCGCCACGCAGTCCACGACAAGCGTAATCCCATTCTAATACAAGTGACTCGTTCCACTCAGAGACATTACCGCCCTGGTCGAACGTGCCATAGGCGCTTTCCGAGTTTCCGTGAGCGCCTACCTCAGTTCGCCAATATGGTCCCCCGATCGTGTAGACGTTGGGGTAGCCAAGATAGGAATAGTAAGTCGCGTTGTTGCCGAGGTCGGGATTCACTAATCGATTGGAAGGAGTGGTGTTGCTTTGAGTCGGATAGAGCCAGTAGCCGGTACTTGTTCCTCCACCTTTGTAATAGGCGGCTTTGTACCACTCGTCCTCGCTTGTTACGGCCCATCTCCAGTCGGCCTTTCGCTGAATCCACCGGCCGTCATTTCCCGTATAGCCGTTGAGATAATAGGCGCCGTCCTCTGTTGTCGTTAGGTCTTGGTCACCAGTTGGCTGGCCGTTGTGAAGCCAGTTTGCAAACCGACACGCATCCCAGAAGCTTACGTAGTTTACCGGTCGGTTAGCCCAATCTGGCGCAACACTGTAGCTGTAGTTGCCGGAAGTGCCCGTTCGCTGGATGTTGCAGCCCCGATAGTTCGTAGTGTCGGCCATAAGAGTATTGTACAGACCGTAGGTGTCGGTCTTGGCGACGGCATTCAAAAATGCACAATACTGTCCGGCAGTAACTTCATACTTGCCAATGTTGTAAGTGTAGTTCACCCAGCCGTACCCGGTTATGTCGGAAGCGTTGTCTGGGTCTCCCACAATGACCGTGTCAATTGTGATCGCCGGTGATGCGGCCAGACCTAAGC
>JAOAGX010000062.1 GCA_026415535.1 Armatimonadota bacterium
ATGCCATCCCATGGACTGCGAATGACAACTTCGCTCACACGGCAGCCAACACCGGCGATTTCTATCACTGGCGGGCGCGGGGGCGGTTCCTTGTCTTGCCAATCGTACTGGATATTGAGGCCGTGAATACCCGCACCTTTTGTGAGGCGAAACGTTGGCGCGTCCTTGACACAGGTTATAATGGTCGGCATCGATACATCATCCGCGCCCCAGGCTCCTACCGCCGGGCCGGTCAGAACTTGTTTGGTTAGCGTCAAACCCTTCGTGATCCGGTATCTGCCTTTTGGAACGAGGACCTGGTCGCCGGTCTCCGCCGATTTGGCTATAGCCTTTTCGAAAGCCATTGTATCATCCGTCTTACCATCTCCGACCGCGCCAAGATCCTTGATGTTGATCGTCGAGGCCATGCATCCGACCGCGGCACCGATCTCCATCAGAAGCACCAACCCTACAGCACTTGGTAATCTAAGCATTTTGTTGACAAGACCTCTCACAGAACTATCCTCCACACCAATCCACTACGAATCGGACTATCGCCTCGGCAGCCTTCTTGATATCGCTCATCGCGATTTTCTCACCTCGCGCGTGCGCTTCGGAGACGGAACCGGGGCCGAAGACTATGGTCGGCATTCCGCCAACCTTAGCGTACAACCGAGCGTCACAGCTTACGTTCCACCCGAAGGTTTCCGAACAAATTCCCGATTCCTGAGTAGCTTTCTCCAGCGCTAGGACTGCCGGATGGTCGTATGGTATTTCATAGGAGTCATTGTGAAGCTTCGGAAAGCTGAGCTTGTAATGATCGCGTAGCCAGGCGTCGTCTATTTGGTCTATGGTCTCCTTTACTTCTTTTTTGACTTGTTCCATAGAGCGATTCGGGAGAAAACCAACGCCTCCCTCAATAACTGCGTTTGCTGCTACCTGCGACGGCCACGAGCCGGCGTGCAGGATTCCGATGTTTACTTGGACGGGGCTTGCGTACCGCTCGAAACCAGGGTAATTAGCAGAGTCGGCTATGATAGTCTTTTCGTAATCGTAGAGTGCGTTGATTACTTTGACAGATAGGTCTACTGCAGAAATGCCCTCAGTCTTGCGCCCCATATGAGTTGGCAGACCTTCTAGCTCGATTCTAAACCAGATCGCGCCTCGGTTGGCGGGATGTATGTGAAGCTCGCTGCCTTCCAGCACGATCACGGCGTCGGCCCTGTGGCCCTGTCGGATAAGTGCTAGCGCTCCGTTGCCGCCCACTTCTTCCTCGATAACAGCCTGGGCCTCGATGTTACCCTTGAGCGAGAAGCCCAGATCGTTTAGAGCCTTCATCACTAGCCATATAGTAGAGATCTGCCCTTTTGCGTCTGCAGCTCCCCTGCCGACTATGAAGTCGCCATTGTCAACAGGCGTGAACGCCTCAGCCCAGTCGCCTGCAGGAACGACGTCCAGATGGCTCTGGAGTATCACACTTCTACCGCCTCCGATGCCTCTCCTGATGGCCACCACGTTTGCCCGCCCCTCATATTCGAGGGACTGATCCGAGAAACTGTACTCCGGGTCCTTGACGATCTCTTGCGGAACTGGAGTCAACTCGACCTCGCACCCAGTGCGCATGAAACCGTCTTTTACATATTCGGCCACGCTGCGTTCGTTGCCCGGTGTGCTTTCAAACCGAATCATGCTCTTAAGAAACTCGCGGGCTTCCTCGGCGTTATTCTCGATTGCCTGTTTAATTTTGTCGCTCACTTCAATTTGCCTTTCGCCTTTTTGGTCACGGTGGCTCAGCGATACTTTGAATCGGATTGCTACGACTTGGGTGTTTGCTAAGGAAGCGGTGCTGAGGCGCCGCATCCCCAAAACTGTCGTAGGTTTAATTGCTCCCTAGAACTTTCTCTGCGCCGGCCGAAAAATCCTTGATCTAGACGAATTCGCGCATTCTGTTGATGTAGTTGGGAAGGTATCTAACTGACGCGGGTTAAACCGTTACTGGGCAGACTATCCACCCAACTCCTCGCAAGAGGGACAGCGGTGAGTTTTTAATAGATCCCCTCCTTCTTTAGGAGGGACAAGGGGGAAAATCAGATGGCCTACATCCATCAACAAATCTATCACAACTCTGGCATTCCGCTCGGAGGGATCGGCACGGGATCGGTAGAGATACGGCCGGACGGCCTGTTCCACGAGTGGCATATGTTCAACTTCGGGCAATGGAACCCAGGTTCTCCTTGCAGGTGCGCCGAAGCTATGGGCCCGGAAGATCTGGTGTTTATGGTTCGCACTGAGGACTCGTCTGGACAGACGCTTGTGCGCTACCTCGCTCTTCGCGAGGAACTTCACGACCTTTACAGCTTGGCGTGGGCTAGGTGCGTCACCGCAATACATTTTGAGGGTACTTTCCCGATCGCAACCCTTGTCTACGAAGATCCTGCCCTGCCGGTCGAGATCGAAGCCGAGGTTTTCTCGCCATTTGTCCCGCTTGATAGCCGCACATCAGGCACGCCAGGCTTCTACGTGCGTTTCTCGATTAGGAACCTAGCTGACTCCAATGTGGAAGTCTCGATCATGGGTGTGATGAGGAATGCCGTCGGCTGGTGTCAAGACCGGCGTGTGCCGAGAAACAGGTTGGAGGAAATTGATTCCTCGTTGCTTTCCTCCGATGGGCAAGGAAGACAGGCGAAGGCTATTTGGATGACCGCCGACAAGCTTAGAAGCGACCATTCTACCACTGGTGATATGACCTTTGCCTGTCAAGGCAGCGAGGTTACTCATATCACCGGCAGCTTCCGTGAAGACCATCGTGCAATGCGATTCTTCAGGTTCCGGTATGGCTACAGGATAGAGTCATTCCTTCACCAATTCCGAGAAGATGGACGGCTTCCCAACCTCAATGCTGAAACACCGCCCCAACTGGCGAAGGGCTTGAGCGCGTCGCGCCTAGGGAAATCCGAACGAGAAAGGCTATTGGGCGATTTGTTGCAATATCCAGCGTTTTACGACAAGTATCAGCGCCTGAGACGTGTAGATCCAGAGATTGTTGAATCGCCTGAGTTTCTCGACGAACTTATTGACCATGTTGCTGAACTGCGCGAGAGGGAGATTGAGTGGGGATGGAGTGCATTATGCTCGCGGATGGAAATAGCACCCGAGTCGCAGTCCGAGACGCTCTTCGCGGTAGGCTGGTTTTTCCCTAACCACATAAGCGCAACAGGCGAGAACATTGGCCATATGTATGGGCACTGGTTCTCGAACTCGCTCGACGTGGTGCGATTTCTACTATCTGGCTATGGTGATCTGCGAGACAGGACCTCTGAGTTTGTGGAATCGATTCATTATTCCAGTCTGCCGGAAGAGGCAGCCGACGCAGTCACAAGCCAGCTTACTACGCTTATCAAGTGCACGTGGTGGACGAAGTCCGGCCACTTCGGAGTTTGGGAAGGCTACGGTTGCTGTGGTTTTCACACTACCGATATCACGTATCAGGGCTCTTTCCCGATTATCGCGCTGTTTCCAGATTTGCAGAAGATGCAAATGACGCATGGGGCTAGATTCCAGCGTGAAGACGGTCGCGTGCACCACTTTTTTACACCTGATTTTTCGGCGGTTGATGACGGGTTCGATCGAGTAGATATGAATCAGCAGTTCGTTATGCTCGCCGCTCGCGACTATCTCTGGACTGGCGATCGCGATTACCTCAAGACTTTATGGCCGCACATCGTTCGCGCCATGGACAACACTGCGCTTCTTGACACAGACGGCGATGGTTTGCCGGATACCGACACCCGCCGCAACACTTACGACGCTTGGGATTTTACCGGTTGCCCATCTTACATATCCAGCCTTTGGCTAGGCGCGCTAAAGGCTGCTGTTCGGCTTGCCAACGAGGTTGGAGACAAAGAGCGTGCGGCTCAATGGGAGTCGGCCTACCAGAAAGGTGTAGCCTCGTTTGAATCGCGTCTTTGGAACGGCGAATACTACGTTCTCTGGCGCGATGGCGACGAGATCGACGAATGCTGCATGTCAGACCAGATTTCGGGAGATTGGTTTGCTGCGGCTTGCGGTTGGGGGTCGATTCTGCATCCGGATCGCATAAAAATGGCGCTAGGTGCGATTATACGCTACAACTTCCGCTGGAGCGAGGGGCTCATCAACGCAAGCTATCCGCCAGGCAAGAAGCGCCGTGTTGCAGCGTCGGACAACATGCAAGCGGAGGCTCCGTGGACCGGCATAGAGTACACTGTTGCGAGTTTGCTGATAGATTACGGAATGGTCGCCGAAGGTATGGCAATCGTTCGAGATATCCACGAGCGATATATGCAAGCCGGGCGCTATTGGAGTCACGTGGAGTGTGGGAGCCACTATTATCGTGCAATGTCGTCGTGGAGCGTTCTTCTTGCGTTGTCTGGTTTCCGATGGGACCAGCCGACTGGTGCGATTACGTTTGCCCCGGCAATAGACGAACCGTCTTGCGAGTATCCGTTTTTCTGTGGGATTGCGTGGGGACAGTATTACCAGGAGAGCTCTCTGGGCGGACGATGCGTGGTTATAGACCTGACCGATGGCGAGTTGACGGTGTCGAGCTTGCGCCTGCCCAAACTTTCCGGCTTTGACAGTCCAACAGTAATTATGGGTGAGCGTAAACTTCCGTGCCAAGTCGAGAAGCTGGGAGAAGGGATATGTATACTCTTTAGCGAGCCAATCAAACTGACGCCTGCTAACGCGCTGGTGGTTACTTCGTAGGCTAAGGAAAGCAGCGCTTTAGCGCCGCTTCTAGAAGATCGCTACTGAAGTTACGAAATACAGAGTCATTTGTCAAACCTGGATGGTTCGCCACTTGCCCAACTTAAACCACCCGGCCATTAAAATGCCGGAGAGACACGTGGTGATCGACATAGCCAGCCATGCGCCGACCGCACCGTGGCCTAGGGTTACCGCGAGTAAGTAGGCAAGTGGTAGACGAAATACCCAGAATGTGCCGACTGTAATGAGTGCCGGCGTTCTAGTATCGCCTGCGCCTTGCAGTGCTCCTCGAAGTACCATAGCGCAAGCGAGAAACGGTTCGGAGATCGCCATTATCCTCAGATAAGAGACGATTAGCGTAACGACAGCGGCCTCTTGTGTAAATATGCCGGCGAGCTGTTCTGGCAAGAGTACAAATAACAGAGCTACTGCGGACATAATAAACACAGCTTGTCCAGTCGCTACCCATGCGCTATGCTCGGCTCTTTCTGGCTTTCCGGCCCCAAGGTTTTGGCCAACGAGCGGAGTTGCGGCTATTGAATAGGCAATTCCAGGCATGAATGCTACCGATTCGATCGATATCGACACAGTAAGAGCTGCCTGAGCAGGATTGACCTGCTTAGCAGGCAGAGCGCCCAGTACGCCTCTAAATGCGGCGGCGGCGGTGGACCATAGTAGGTTCTGAATTGCTGCAGGCCATGCGATATTCAGTATGCGCCTGGACCAATTCCAGTCAAAGTTCCAGTGCTGAAGGCCGCCTTTTAGAACCGATCTGCGTAACAATAAAAATGAGAAACCCATTCCGGCGACACGCGAGATCGAAGTGGCAATTGCGGCACCGTGCACTCCCATTTGCGGGAACGGGCCAGGGCCGAGAATCAGGAGCCAGTCGAGGAAGGCGTTGATTGCTATAACCGCAGTGTTTACGACCAAAGGCCCTCGCACATCTCCTGCTGCCCGCAAGGCCGATGTGATTGTAACCAAGAAGAACTGCGGAATGGAGAACCATGAAATTAACGCAATGTAGTCGGCGGCGAGAGTGAGTGACGGCCCACTGGCGCCTATCGAGTGGGCAATCGGAGCGGCTAAGACAATCAGCGGGGCGGCAGTAAGCGCGCCGGCAACGACAGACAGGTTAAGAGTCTGGCCCATTGCCTTATCGGCGTTCTCGTACTCTTCCGCGCCCAGAAACCGCGCGACAAGAGCCGACGTACCCGCCGAGAGTGCGATAGCGATGCTGAACTGTATCATTAACGCCTGGCTGCCAATGCCGATCGCTGCGAATGCTCGGGTGGCGTCTCTAAGCATTCCCACAAAAAGGACATTGACAAGCCCGTAGGCTGAAAATAGCAGTGTGTTAATGGCCGTCGGCCAGGCAAGAAACCAAACAGCTCGCCAGATGTGGCCTTCGATTATCATCTCGCTTGCGTCGCTGCGCACCCGTACTGGCGCAACGATCGTTTCGCTCGGCTCGACCGGCGGGTCGTGATTGGTCACGGACTGATTCCTCCTATCGAGCCCGACTGAACTGTTTTTTATCGAGATGAATCACAAGAAGCCTCCTTTTTAGTATTGCGGCCTAAGTATCAGGAGCGGTGGTCCTCACCGTCAACAGACAAATAAAACAGAATTATGCGCACAAAGTCAAGCTGCGTTTCAGGCAGTGTACACGGTATAATCGTGCTCAGGTGTGGAATAGAGGGGATTTATGCAGCAGGCAGACATCTGGCTATTTAAACAGATAAACACCGGGTTGGCTAATCCGATGCTGGACGCGCTGATGCTGGTAGCGAGTGCATTCGGCACGGGCGCAGCTCAGGTCGGAATAGCCCTGACGGTTACGATGTTCGGGTGGGTTTTGAATAGGGTCGATCTCCGCCGGAGCGGATATGCAGGCGTTATTGCGTGCGCCGCGGCTGGGATATTTGTGCAACTTGTTAAGGCATTATGGAACCGGCCGCGGCCGCTTGCAGTCGTTTTCGATGCACGTGCGGTCGGTGCTCCATTGTTCTCGGGCAGCTTTCCCTCGGGACATGCCACAACGGCGTTTGCCGTGGCGGTGGCGATGTCGTCTTTTGTTCCGAAAGCGGGATATGTGCTGATTCCTCTAGCCTTGCTCGTTTCGGTTTCACGGATTTACGTGGGAGTACACTTTCCCGTGGATATCGTTTTTGGGGCAGTGTTGGGGACTTTGATCGGAGCTGGGTGTGCGCAAATAATGCGTTCTAGGACCTCGTCCTCGGATCCTTTCTTAGGAAGAAAGGAGGGGCGAACCTTGTTTCAGCTCTCCAGTGACAGTAATGAGGACAATGAATATCCTGGGCTATCCTTTGCGAAAAGGAGAGTGTGGTCATATGCTTTGTTGTTTGCGCTGTGCGTGATGCTATTCCTGTGGCGGCTTGGAGCCGTTCCTCTAATGGGTTTGGACGAGGGGCTCTACGCAGAGTGCGCTAGGGAGATGGCCGCAGGCGGAAGCTGGATTGTGCCGACCGTAAACGGTCTGCCGTTTTTCGACAAGCCGCCCTTGGTTTATTGGCTTATGGCTTTGTCGATACGGGCATTTGGCACAAACTCGTTTGCCGTAAGGCTCCCTTCGTGCTTAGCAGGATTGGTTCTTGTGGGTATGACCGTGTATCTCGGCGTGAGACTTTTTGGCGCTCGTGCCGGATTGTTCGCGGGGTTTGTGTTGGCAACATCGATTCTGACCGTCGGTCTTGCGCGGATGGCGGTAATGGACATGGTATTCGCCCTCGCAATAACCGTTTCTCTCGGGATGTTTTTGCTGGCGCGGTTGAGGTTGGCGCCTTGGTGGGTCTATCTGGTGTCTTGTGCGGCAGCCGGGCTGTCGACTTTGATAAAAGGTCCTGCGGGGGTGATCTTGATCGGGTCGACGATTGCGGTATTTGTCGCGATTCAAAGAGCGAGGCGCGTGAAGCGAGAACGGGCAAAAAATTATTCTGGTCTTGGGCTAGCGGCTGCGGGTGTCGCTGTATTCCTGCTTACCGCGATGCCGTGGTACGTAGCAGTGCACAAAGCCACTGCAGGAGAATTCGTGCGTGAGTTCTTCATCCACCAGAACCTCCAACGTGCGCTCGGCGAAGATTTTCATCACAATATGCCGTTCTATTTTTACGTTCCCGCTTTTCTGTTTGGTTTTTTTCCGTGGAGCGTGTTCGTGCCGCTTGCTTGGGCAAAACACGTTAGGCTGAGACCGGCTGACTTCGCTGACCAGGCTTCGCTCTTCGCGGGAATCTGGATGGTAGCAATGATACTCATTTTCTCGATTTCTCGGTCCAAGTTGCCGGCATATATCTACCCAGTGTATCCGGCGTCGGCGTTATTAGTGGGTCGATTGTGGTCCCGGTTGATCGAGAAACAAGATGAACAGAATTGTCAAGACTATGCGCAGCTCGGGCGATATGCCATCGCGTTGATTGTGTTGACGGCTGTGTTTGCGAGTGCACTCATCTTGGCGCCCAGGTTTATTCCCAGACCGATCGCTGGCGCGGAGAAGGCACTGGGATCAATGGCGTTGGCGATGGTCGCGGGAACGACTGCTTTTTCGATCTTGCTCTATCAACGAATGACAAGACTCGCGTTCGCCGCACTTGTGGTGGGAGCGAGCGCTTTTGCTCTTACAGCGGTGCGCATAGGATTGCCAGTCGCGTCTAGAACATTGGGCGAACCGGCTGTTGCAATCGCGAAAGCGATTCTGCGACATGCGCCGCCGGATGTTCCGATCTTTGCCTATCACTTGTCTCGTTCTCAAGTCACTCTGCCGTTCTACGCACGGCGGCCGGTTTTAGTGGAGACAGGCAAAGAAGAGATGCTGAGGTCGGCTCGTGGTTTAAGATCTTTTGTGGTTGTTGCGGAACGTAATAGGCTAAATGAATTGCCTGACGGAGGGAGGCTTTTATTTGAGCGAGGACAATACGTGGTATATCTGTTTGAGCGATGAGCCTGGCATCTCTCGCGAGAGTTTCCCAAATATCGGTGGAAGTCTACGGTGAAAGATTTGCTTATGGTCTAAGGTTCGTCGTAGCGGCCGGAATCAGAATATCACATTGGGCGCGACATCTTCAGCACTTTGGGAGGGCGACCACCGGAGAGGATTCTATCGATTTGAATACGGGGAACGACATTTTCTGGCTCGGCAGCCTCTTGGCGAAACCAAATTGTGAGGGCCGTACCCACGTCACCGTCGTGTTCGTACGCGTGGGCAAGTAAGTGCCAAACGAACTCTGGAACGTCGAATGCCACCGCTTTTTCCAGGTTTTCGATTGCTTCACCGAATCGCTCGTGCATATAGTAGAAATAACCAAGTTCCCAATACGACTCGTAAACATCAGGGTTATTTGCCAAGCACTTAATTAGAAACGCCTCCGCTTCGTCGTCGCGGTATTGGTTCTGCATGAGCCAAGCACCGTTGGCGTAGGCATCTGTGTCGTGAGGGTCCATAGCAGCGATTAGGCGCAGCACGGCAATGCAGCGCTCGAATTGGCCACGGTGCCAGAAGTCGTCATTGATTTCCCAGAGTCGGTCGCGCACGCCACCGAAGAGCTCCTGCAGTTTTATTAGTGAAGTCGCGGGGATCTCCGACTGGGCACGGGCCGCAGACCACATTATGACGCTCAGCACGATACCCATGAATAGGACTCTTGCAAGGCTTTTTCGAAATGAATTTCTTCTTGTGATCAACACTTTTCTCACCAATCTACGGTTGGAGCGAGGCAGGCGAGTAACAGAAGCACATTACCATTGCCTGTCTGCGCCTTGGATGTGTCTGGATTAGCATTCTTTTGCAACTTCGGCCATCGCCAAGATGTTCTCCGGTGGGACGTTGGGAAGTAGAGCTTCGTGAGACGGGCTGACAACCAAGTTAGGCCCAAGAATTCTTTTTACACGACGGACCTCGGCTTTAACTTCCTCAGGCGTGCCACGGACTAGAAGTTGTTGTGTGTCGATTCCACCAACGAACGCTATTCGACCCTTGAAACGACTCGCAAGCGATTCGGCGTCCATCCCGCAAGCCAGGGCTTGCAGGGGGTGTAGCGCGTCAATGCCTGCTTTGATTAGACGATCTATTATCTTATGAATCGAGCCGCAAGAGTGTAGCATTACCTGATACCCAAACTTCTTGGCTTGATCTATGAGCTTTTTGGCGTATGGCATAAAAAAGCGGT
>JAOAGX010000063.1 GCA_026415535.1 Armatimonadota bacterium
CTGTGGCGACGACTCCGATGATTTAGGTTCGGATTGATCCGGCTCAAGTTGTTGCTGCGCAGCCAAAGCCTGCGGCGGCAACGATTTTGACTTCGAAACAGTGACTCTCGTCGGAGTAGCGATTATATATGTCCCGTCTTGAACCTTGAGAGTAAGCCCAGCCGCCTCTACAAGCGCATTAATAGCCTCGTCCACGGTTACCCCGGCAAGCTTCAACTCCACAACCCTGCCCGACACACCCGGACTAATATAGTACTTCAGCCCGCTACCCTGAAATATCAACTCGATGGCTTCCTTAACCGGTGTGTCCTTAAGCTCAAGGTTTACTACCTTGTTCGCACCCAAGATACGTGCGGGTTGATCCTCTTCAGCCATCGCAGCAACCGCCGCTGCCATTGTCAAAACCATCGCTGCCAACCACAAGCTTCTCACTCTCATATTTGGCACCCCCTACCAAACCACTGCTCCATAATACAGTATACCCCATACTGACGCGGCCGAGCGGGATTGATGCGGCATTCTGCGACAAGTAAGCTTTCGGCAATAATTCTCCTGCTTAGTTGAGCAAATAAAGTCGAACCGCCGAAAACGCTGGGTTTGTGTTCTACCACGGCAACCTTGTCATTTTGGTTGTTTCCGTCATCCTGGTTTTCTCTCCATTCTGGTTGTCCCCTCATCCTGATTTTCCGTCATCCTGAGCGGAGCGAAGGATCTCAACGCAACGTCTCAATTTATCAAACGCACGAGATTCTTCGCTTCGCTCAGAATGACGAAGAAGACGGCTCCCAAATTCCTCGCTTGCGCTCAGAATGACGGCTTCTCATCATCCTAAGCAAAAAGTGTCATCCTGAGCGGAGCGAAGGATCTCAATGCAACGTCTTCGCTCACAAAACGCACGAGATTCTTCGCTGCGCTCAGAATGACAATTCGTCAGAATGACGAATCATCAGAATAACAACTTATCAGAGTGATAAGGCCCCAGAACGACAATTCCGATGGATGACAAGTTCAGCGGCGGACACAAATCCCATCCCGGCCGTCTCTCGGAAGGAGATAGAGCTTTCCCACATTCTCAGAAAGGGTTAGATAGAAGCCTACAGACACGCCATTTTAGCCCGCCGAAATAGCCCGAAATGCTGATCTCGTCTCAACGAAATTATCTCCTCAGGAACCTGTACTTGATAAGCGTCCATATGCACTCCAGACCATCGTACCAGCGTATTTTCTTCCCTTGGGCGTGAGTACGCGCCTCGTAGCTGACGGGAACCTCTGCGTATCGATAGCCGCGCTTCAGAAGGCGTGCGGTCACCTCTGGACAGAACTCAAAACGCTTGCAACGCAGATCGAGGCTTTTAATCACCTCGGTTCGAAACGCCTTGTAACAAGTAGCTTCGTCGGTAACCTTGGTCCCGTATAGAACCGTGGCGAGGAAAGCAAATATCCGATTGGCGATGTAGTTGACGAGGCGCATTTTCGGTCTGCCCCGAGTAAAACGCGTCCCGTAGACTATGTCGGCCTTGCCTTCTACGATTGGAGCAATGAGCGCGGCGTAGTCGTCAGGATCGTACTCGAGGTCGGCATCCTGAATTAAAACTATGTCTCCCGTCACGTGACTGAGTGCTGCTCGGATGGACGCCCCCTTTCCGATGTTGCGTGGATTCTCGATAAGCTTTACGTCCGGCTGTTCTCGAAGGAATTCTCGCGTGCCGTCGGTAGAACCGTCGTCGGTCACGATGATCTCCTTGTCAAAAGGCTGCGCGCGGACGCGCTTAAGTACCTCGGGTATCGTTTCCATCTCGTTGTAGGCCGGGATTATGATAGAAAGCTTCATCGGAGCTCGTATACGGCGACGACGCCCCCCCTGCCTCTAGTTTGGTAAATCAATTGGAACCTGCCCGATTCTATCGCATCGTACACTAGCCGGGCCTGGGCGCCAGCGCGAGTCCGAGTTGGAAAGAATCGGAAATTGACCATAGCGTGTGTTATTCCGGCCTTTCTCAGGTAGCTTATGAATTCTCCCAAGCTACCAAAATATCTCGTGAACCGGGCATTGTGTCCTGGATCAGCCCAGACATAAGACCGATCTAGATAGAACCCGCGTGTGTCGCCGAAAAGGGCCAGCTTCGCGTCGATTGGGACGTTGTTGTTGACAAATTCCTGCGCGGGATATATGTCGAGGGTTTTGCGAAGGTAGTCGTCATGCGCCTCGAACCCAAAAACGCAAGGCGCGGCAGCCTTAACGAAGGAAACCAGAGTCCACAGGCCAAAGATCGCCGTTGCGAAAAGCACAATCCAGACCGCAGCGCGTGTTCGCCGGAAGGATTCATCCGCACTCAACAAACCCGAAACCAAGACCGCAAGCAGCGAAAACGCCGGGATCAGATACCTACTCTGCTGAGTCAGCACGAACCATGCCACGACGTGAGCCGCAAACAGCAGCGCAAGCCCAACAAGCTTGCGAGTCCTATATCGAGCAACCATAAGGATCGGAACCGCAACCAGAAAAATCGGGCCTACGAAAAGCCCGGGCGTATCGTAGAACGCATCTGGTCGGATCGCCAGGTCATAAGGCAGTGTGAGAAAGGCAGCAGGTCCGTGTCCTAACCCGAATCGAGATTGAAGCGTCGAATAATTGCGAGCCAGTTCGGCACTCCAGTCTCGGCCGCCAAAAATAGAGTAGAAAAAGGGATACACCGGGTTGCCAGTGTATAGGTAGGTCTTGACGTACCACGGTAGGCAGGTCGCGAATGCTACCAGCACAAGTGCAAGCGTAGGCTTCCAATACACCTTCTTCTCCGCTGTCCAACGGTAAACCAGCAGCCAGATCGCAAGCATCGGAATCAGCGCAAGACCCGTCATTTTGGTCGAGGCGGCGAACCCGGCACAAGCGGCGCAGCCCAGTAAATGACGGCGTTCCATCTTGTCCACATATTCGAGTAGCAAGTGCACAGCAACCACGGTGTAAAAAGCGGTTGCGAGATCGATATAGGCGGTAGTCGCCTCCCACAGCACAATAGGCATCCCCGCCAGAGCAATCGACGCCATCCATGCGTTTCCAACCTTTGGAAAAGCACGGCTCAAGTCTTGCGTCTTGGAGTCGAAGTGTTTTCTGGTGAGTATTGCGACCGCCATCGCCAACAAAACGCCAATCCAGTAATGGATCAACTTCGCCGCATCAGGTCTGCACAATATCAGGCCGGGAATGTATAGCATTTCCGTTAGAGACGGGAAGTTCGAGTGAGAAGCAAATTCGATATAGTAGAACCCGCCGTGCTTGATCCAGAGTTTGGGCACGGCCAGATGATACGCCAAAGAGTCCCAGTCGGACATCGAAGGCGGGGCGATCGCAGGGATTAGCACCATAACCGCCACAGCAACCAAAATAAACGCACAGAGCAGGTCGAAGGCCGTGCGCTTACGCGTAGCGAAACCTCTCGCAGCAAATGCTATATCAGGCAAACCCCTCCAGAAAAAACCAAGCGCGGGCAATAGCAGAACATAAGGAAGCCATTTCCACCAGAAAAGTCGCAACGAGCCGAAGACAAACACAATCAGCGACAGCACACCCAGACCGAAGGCTATGTCGAGCAATATCCTCTCGTCAAGCGACTCATCCCCTCGGCGCATAGGCGCCCTCACGAGCCCCCCGATTCCTGCGCCTGACAATATCACCAGTATAGACAAAGCAAGTCCTATGAGGCTGTCCACGCTTATCCTAAGTCGTCGGGAACGTGATGAGTTCACTAGCCACAGATATGGCCCTTTGCGAGATATCGACTTCGACTCGCCCAACCTGCTTGCAGTGATGACCGTGGTGGAGGATCCAAGTGTGCCCAGCTTGCTCCGGAGTTGGGGTTACGGTGTGAGTATGTCCGCCAAGTATCAAGTCAATTCCAGGAGTATTCACGGCCAGTTTGCGATCCAGATCGAGGCCAATGTGCGTAAGCGCCACAACCAAGTCGCATTTGTTTCTAAGCTTCGGCACCAATTCCCTTGCAGACTCTATAGGGTCGTCGAAATAAAAATCGGCAACCCGCCTTATTACCATCCTTTGAGTGACACACGGAACCGACAGTCCAAATATACCAATCCTCACGCCGGAGCGCTCCAGAATTAAGAAGCTTTCTATAGAATCGGGCTTCGAATTCTTGGCAGACCGCAGATTCGCGCTCAGAATGGTGAATTTCGCCCTGCCGGTTTTTGAAATCAGCCCCGTTCTCAGGAAATGGAACTCGCGGTTTCCCAGGCACATTGCGTCGTAAGAGACCTCGCTCATCAGGTCGAGTACGGGCTCCCCTCCAGGCCTCCAAAATGCGTTGCCTGCCCAGATTGCGTCGCCAGAATCGAGAACAAGGCTTTCGGGAATACCAGCCTTTAAGTCTCGAAGAAATCTCGCACGGTCATAGTCAAGGCGGTTGTGTATGTCCGATGTGTGGAAGATCACAACGCGCGGCATCAGGCGACGGCCTCCGGACCAGTCGCCCCGGCTTCTTGCTTGTCGAGCATCGCAAGGAACTTCTCGACGGCCTCCTCCCACTCGCCGCGCGATTTGAGGATCAACTCGATCACCTCGCGCGCAGCTCCTTGTCCGCCGGCGCGCTCGGTCACCAGATCGGCCCGGCTTTTTACTTCAGGTGCGGCGTTGGCAACTGCTATGGCGACGCCAGCTCGCTCGAACGCGCGTATGTCGTTGAGATCGTCGCCCATGAACGCGATCTCTCCGCGCGACAAGCCGTGCCGTGCGGCCATCTCGTCAATCGCCTTTGACTTGACCCACGAGCCCTGGTATAGATCCGTAACACCCAACGCCTGCGCGCGATATTCGACAGCTCGCGAGACATTCCCAGTAACCCAAGCGATCTTAAGGCCGTGGTTCATCGCGAGCCGAATCGCAAGTCCGTCGTGAGCATGGAATGACTTTATCTGCTCGCCATCGTGGATCACTATAGCGCCATCGGTCAGCGTCCCGTCTACATCCATTGCGAGCAACTTTATCTTGGAAAGCTTGTCTTTCATCGGTTGTCCTAATCACGAAATCACGGACGGGCAAAGGAGAATCAGTCGGCTACTTTCTTCATTCAGGCCTAGGGTTGCTGAAGTTGAGCAAGTAAACATGCCGCTGCCTAAAAACTCGTAGAATCCGGTCCTGGTATTTCTTTTTGTGCATTCCCTGCCCTTCGTGTTTCCTTAGTAGATTGTTAAACAATCCCTGCGGCCACGAGGTCTTTGAGCATAAGCATGCCGACCGGTTTGCCGTCAACCAGCACGGGAAGTTCGCCGATCTGTTTGGGTGGTGCTTCCATTTTGTGCAAACCTTCGGTTGCGAACCTGTCTGGCGTTATTGTTCGCGGGTTAGTAACCATCACCTCGCACGCTTTCTTAGTCAGCGCCTTCTCATCGGCCAATAGGGCGCGCCTAATATCGCCATCGGTAATAATGCCGATCAGCTTGCCATCGTTGTCAACCACACATGCCGCACCCGCGCCAGCCTTAGTAATTGCAAACATAGCATCTCGAAGCAGCGCGTCGGCCCCAACTATCGCCACCGCTTCTCCAGTGCGCATGACGTCGCTCACTCGCAAGAGGAGTCGTCGACCAAGTATGCCTCCTGGATGGAACAGGGCATAGTCGTCCTTTGTGAACCGCCGCGCCTCCATAACTGCCAGCGCAAGTGCGTCACCTAACGCAAGGGCCGCCGTCGTACTCGTGGTCGGGGCCAAATCCAGCGGGCATGCCTCGCATTCGACTGATACGTCCAGCACAACTTGAGCGTATCTCGCTAGCGTAGACTCGGTTCTTCCAACCATCGCTATCATTTCAGCCCCGATCCGCGCGATAGCTGGCAGTATCTTCACCAGCTCCTCGGTCTCTCCACTGTTGGAAAGCGCTAGGACAACGTCCTGGCGGGTTACCATTCCAAGGTCCCCGTGAATGCCCTCCGCCGGATGAAGAAAAAGCGATGGAGTGCCAGTACTGGAAAACGTACCAGCCAACTTGCGTCCGACCGCCCCCGACTTCCCCATCCCCGTGACTACCAACCTCCCGCGGCATCTAAGGATCATCTCCACGGCGGCTGTAAACGAGTCGTCGAGCCGGTCGATGAGCTTGAGAATGGCCTCGGCTTCGTTCCTAAGCGTCTCCCGTGCGCGCTCGATAGCCTTGCGTCTATCTTCGTCCGTGAAAACCTGTCCCGACATACTGACTCTGGCGCAATTATAGCACACCTGTATGGAATACCTAATAATGTGAGCGGCCTTGCCCGATAAGTAAGTGGGTAAAGAGATGACTGAAGAGATCGAGAACAGCAGATTTGAGATGCGTCTCAAGAATGCCGAGGGGGTTCCGATCCTGCGGCTCGGTGGAAACATAACTGCAACCGCACTACGAGCAGTCAGGTTTACCCTGGACAAATTGGCTAGCGCAGGGCATTTTAACGTTGTCCTGAACATCGAGCGCGCGCATGCCGCCAACTGGCGATTCTTGACCGGTCTGGCCAATTCGGTCCGCAAGTTCCGAGAGCACCACGGTACCGTGGACATAGTGGCCACCCAGGATCGAATTCAAAGCTTGCTAGATGTAGAGCAGATTGCCAGGCTGTTCAGGTTGAGTCGCTCGGAAGGACAGGCGATCTCACGGATCAAAAGGTTGCATAGAGGTCCGGAATCAATATCCGACATGGACGCCCGGCTGAAATAACCAGGGAGCGATTAAAAAGGAATGGCCAAACAGTCCCCAAACCCGCTGAGGGTAATCAAGATTATGGACCCGCTCTTGTGTGTGCGGTGCGATAACGCCTATATCGCAGACGTTCTGCTCTCCGACGGCGTCCGGAAGAAGATGTTTTATTGCTCCCGCCTCGACTGCGATAACTGGGTCTCGCGCCAAGCCGAGTCATTCAATGAAGAGGACCTCGATCTAGCAGCGTGAACCGAGGTTTTTTGTCTCGAGGCTTTTTTACCGGATCAACCTGATCCTCGCCAGAGTTCTAATCCACAGGGCAATCAACACTAGCGGCGTCAGCAGGACCTTGGGGCTTCGGCTGTTGTACTTGAGGAAGTATCGGAACATACTCCGATGATGCTCCTTGATCATTGCAATCGCGTTCAGGTCGCTAGCCGCACCGATTCGGTGAGATACGGTCACTTCTGGGAAGTAGACCACCCGCCACCCTGCAAGATGCGCTCGCTTGCACCAGTCAACATCCTCCAAATACATATAGAACCGCTCGTCAAGCAAACCTATCTGGTCGATCGCGGTCTTTCTTACCATCAGAGCAGAGCCGGAAACCCAATCGACATCAGCTATGCGGTCGTGTGCCCAATCCGTCATAAGATAATGCCGGACGTATCGGTTGTTGGGGAAGAGTCTGCCGAGAAGCGTGTGGCGAAAGCCGGCAGCAAGCATCGTTGGAAAACGCCTTGCCGAATACTGCAGGCTGCCATCGGGGTTTACGATCCTCGGGCCAACCATGGCAACATTCGGATTAGCATCCATGAAATCCACCATTTTACGCAGCACGTCGTCGGCGAGAAGTCGGCAGTCGGGGTTGGTGAGAAATATGTATCGGCCGCGCGCTTGACGGATCGAGACGTTCTGCGCAGCAGCGAAACCGGTATTGGTCGGGTTTTGAATCAGTTTCACATGATCCGCAAACTCCGACCGGACCATGTCTACGCTGCCGTCGGTAGATGCGTTGTCTACGATGTTGACTTCGAACGTAATTGAGCTGTCTTGCACAAGCAATGTTCTAAGGCACTCGCGCAGTTCGTCCCGAGTGTTCCAGTTGACGATGCTGACTGTTACGTCCACTATACTTTGGAGCCCTTTCAGTTTCCGCCTCTCAGGTGCGTAAGCCGACTGTTTTCCACCCCTTGCCGAAGAGAAGCCGGAGAGGTTACCTCCTCAAAAGCGTTCCCATGTGTATGCATGCAACGATCAGATAATACACCGGGCCACACATTCGACTCCTAAAATGCTTGGCATAAAACCGCGCAAGCGAGTCGTGCGACTCGCGAATCATCCTGCGCCTGCCGGCTTGACTTGTAGCCGCAGCTCCATGATGAACCACCACTGCCTTCGGCGTAAAATAGACGCGATACCCTGCCTGCTTAGCCCTATACAACCAATCGACCTCGTTAAAGAAGATGGGAAACTGCTCGTCAAACGCCCCGATCTCGTCGATTACAGCGCGCCTTATGATCAGACAAGACCCCATCGGTTGATCGACCTCGATCTCCTGATCGTACCCAAACCACGTCATACGATACCGGCCTAACACGCGGTTATGTGGGAAAAGTCTCGATAAGCCCAGAAACTCGAATGCAATTGCCGCCGGATATGGAAAGCTGCGCACCGACCGTTCTACTGTCCCATCCGGCCTCACCAGCTTTGCTCCACAAGCAGCCGCATTCGGGTGATCGTCCATAAAATCAACTAGCGTATCGAGCGCGCCTTCCGCTACTTGGGTATCGGGGTTTAGAAGCAAGATATATTCGCCGCTCGAAACATCTATGGCCTGATTGTTGGCCCTGGCGTAACCAACGTTGGCTGGGTTTACGATGAGTTTAACATCTGCAAAGCGCTCACGAAATACCTTCTCGTTAAAGTCGCCCGAAGCGTTGTCAACTACGACTATCTCGTTTGCCGCCCGAGGCGGGTGCGCTCGGATCGATTCTAGGCATTCCACAAGCAGCAACGTGGTGTTCCAGTTGACTATCACAATCGACAGTCGCACGAATGGCCTCCTACTTCAACCCCGGTAATCTCACATCGAGGGAAGAGGCGGTAAGAGCACGCAACACGTCTTGCAGATCACGGACAACCAGATCGGGCTGGACTACGTCGAAAAAATCCGGCGGTCTGTTTTCTCGCAGGAAGCCGATAGTGTACATTCCAGCGGCCTTGCCGCTTTCTATGTCCATAAGGTGATCGCCAACCATCACCGACGCTTCCGGTCGTGCAGACAGAGCCCGCAGAGCGATTATGAGTGGTTGCGGATGGGGTTTGTGCTTATCAGAGTCTTCTCGGCATATGAGAGCGTCAGGGCGAATACCAACCGAGGAAAGAGAAATCTTGCTTGCTTGGCGGCAGTTTCGAGTAACGATGCCGATCTTAATGCCACGTTGCCTAAGCTCGGCGACTAACTCGCGGGCAAACGGAATTTCGCGGGTGTCCCGTGCGTGACGGAGCTCGATCTCTTCAAGCTCATTCATTGCGGCTATACGCAAACTCTCTGCTCGCTCACTCAGGCCCTGAGATGTCAGCCTGTTGACAGCCGTGTCCACCATCGCGAGTATGTCTAGTTCCGCAAAGTCTTTCGTGTCTAGTCCACCCCTGGCAATCAGCTCAAACACCTTGCGTCTCATCAAGGGGAAGTCGATGTTGGTTTCGACAAGGGTCCCGTCGAGGTCAAACAATACCGCATCAATCGGATTAGGCAGGTTTATAACCGAGTTCATTAGAGATCGACACGCTTTAGTTGCTCCAAGACCAGTTGCCGCGTCTCGGATTCGGACTTTGAGGGGAGGATAATCTTTCCGTCTCGGATTGCAGGCTTTAACAGTTCTCGCCGTTCTCCTCCACACTGACAAGAAAGGCACGACTCCGGATAGGTGTAAGGAACAACAACACTCATGAAGCAACTGTCGCACCGGAGGACCTGTTTTCGACCGGACTTCTTGCCGCGCTTGGCGACGGGTTTGCCGTCAATTTCGACAATGTCCATGGCGAAGTCTATCGTGCGCGCGTTGGAAATCGCTGTGCCGACACCGTAGCCATCAGCAAACTTGTTAAGTCTGAGTATCTCTTCTTCGTCAAGGCCACCGCTGACGAAAATACGTACATGTTGGAAGCCCCGC
>JAOAGX010000064.1 GCA_026415535.1 Armatimonadota bacterium
TAGCACCGGTAATGCACTTGATCCACGCGTAATAGTTGTAACCTGGCGACGGTTCGACTGTCGGCGAGCCTACCATATAGTCGGCGCAATTCCTAAGCTCATAAGCAACCTCAATCTGCTGCATCAAACATGCGTCGAAGGCTAAAACATTGAGGCGGCGTTCGCTTAGTTTGCCTAGAGCCTTTGGAATGTCCGTAACGTCCATAGCCGAGCAACTCGTCGCATCGGTCGCTATATATCTGTGCTGAGTAAGGGCGTTGATCCTAAACTGCCATCCAGTTCCGTGGTCCCAAATCACCAGGCAATAGTAATCCGAAGGAGACTCGCTCATCCCCCACTCCACAAAATCTCTGATCGTTTGCCATTCGCCCATGTCGAGTTCGCCAAGAGGGGGATCGTCAAGCCTCAAAAAACTGATTTTTTTGTTATTTGGATCACGCGTCACCAGGTACCTGCGGGTGTCGGTCCAGTCATCGTTGGACGAATCGTGACCCGGCGTACGATCGATCTGCACAAGGATGTGCACATCCCTCGTGGAACCAATCATTTCCATCTGGTTCATGTTCAAAATCGCATCGTCCTCGAGATCGTTGTCGGCGTCGAGGTAAACCAAAATAGTCCACGAGCATTGTTGACGACACTCATCCCTAGTGGTAATTGCAGGGCTGGAGTTAGGAGGATTCAAGTCCGAGTCGGTAACGAGTGGCAGCGGTTTACGCCCGGGTCCACTTCTCACTCCAGAACCACATC
>JAOAGX010000065.1:0-9399 GCA_026415535.1 Armatimonadota bacterium
GAACTCAAGTGTCCCTTTGTATCCAAAGAACCGTCCCCCTCGCGCATGCGCCTTTTTTCGTGCGAAGAAGTTCTGGCTGTAGCAGACATGCATGCCCGTTTCATATTCAATAATCGCACTGCCGGAATCTTCGTTGCCCGTATCTACCGCGAAACCGCACGGTCTGGCATTTTTGGCTACTTCCGGCGCCTCACCACGCGAAAAGAATAAATGGAACGGGCTCTCCATGCACTCATCCCATTCGTCGCAATCGTCGCAGGTAAACCCGGCGGGATGATTACCCTTGTAGATGCGCTTAGAGGTCATCGCGCAGATCCAACGGGGTTCGAGGTCTAGTAGGTAGGTTATGTAGTCGAAGTCGTGAGTGGCCTTTTGGAGAAACAGTCCCTGGGTTTCATTTTCATCGCGATACCAGGACATATAGTAGCATATACCGTAGCCAACGTTGTTCCAGGCCTGCACATGTTCGACCGTGCCGATCTTCCCGGAGTCGATTATCTCCTTTGCGAGACTTACAAGCGGGGTCACCCGAAGCGGGAATGAGACAACAACCTCGCTTTCCGCGTTCTTAGCAGCGTCGCGCAGTTTGATCAGATCTTCCATACTGGTCGCGACGGGTTTTTCCAAAAACATCGGCAGCTTACGACCTAGAACCTTTAGTGCCATCGTCGTGTGCAGCGAGCAGCGCGTGCCGATGAGCACCCCGTCAAGCCTTTCCCTATCGAGCATTTCATCTGCGTCGGTGTAGAACGCGACATGCGACGGGTCCTGTCCACGCTCCGACATTTGTTGTCTGATCTCGTCGTTGCGGACGTCGGTGATGGCAGTTACCTCAACACCCGCGTTAAACCTCCTAATTATTTCAATCACGCCCTGTGCGCGACCGCCATAGCCTATTACACCTAACCTGAGCAACGCCTACCTCCGGACTCGAAGTCTTGATTTAGTTTGTGGATCGGAAATCCAGTGACACAGTCACATACTCGCATTATTCGCCCGTGTGGCAGCTCCTTCCTCAAAAGTACGACAAGTTGCCCATCACTTACCGGTGGCGAGAGATTCCGGCGTTTCGCTCACTCGATCCACAACTACGATTATATTGTGGAATTGCACATTATGCGCTTGCAAAAGGTAGTATATGACCAAAACAAAATGATGAGTAACGAAATAGTCTAAGAAGCTGAAATCCCCTCAAGCGGGGCTTTGCGTTGTCACGTTTAGAAACGAGACTTGCCAATCCTGTGGGATCGCAAAATGTCAGGATATGTGGGTTTCGAAGTCCGGCGCTTCAGAACCAATCTAAATCAGGTCTGCGCGGAACCTGCATGCTCAGGCCGACCATAGGCATGCAGCGATCGGATCAAATCTACTTCGCCAGTCATAAGGCCTGTTCGTCGCGCTATCTCGCGCGACGGGTCCGAACCTTCAATCAGTTCAGAGAGGTTTGTGGACCGCTCGACTGCCTCTGCACATGCGCGTTCTATTCTGGCAACACACTCGTCCGCCGTAGCTCGCATATCGGCCATCAGCCTCGCGGCCGATTCCTCAAGCGCCCTGAGATCGGCTGGCGTGAGAGGCTCAGGCCTCGACGCGTAGGTCCGGCCAGAACACAGCATCCACTTTAAGCCACGCCACATTGCCCAGATCATACCGATGAGCACAGCCGCCGAAACTAGAGTCTCCACAGTATCATTCCCCCGCGTTGGGCTGTCGAGCTAACACTAGGCACCAGTCAAACAAGATGGCCGTTCAACACCCAAGCTGATTCCAACGTAACACAGCTACATAAACGCGTGTTACCCTGGGCACAACGAAGTTATCCAATCGCGGTGTTGAGATTACTTGCTACGCTCAGAATTACGTCTCCGAAGGCACGCCATTCTGAACAAAGTAAATGATCCGTGCCCGCGAAATCGAATCGCCTTACTGCGACACCCCTTACTACGCCACCACGTCGAGTGTGACTTGGTCGTCGGAATCGTCCGAGTCACCTGATCTTTCACGATCGACCTGGCGCTCTAACTCTCGTCTTCTGCGTTCTCGGTCCTGGCGTATCTTTTCTCGCCTGACCTGGTTGGCCGCATCCGGAGCTTTTCGCGAGAGAGCGGCGATCGACTCGTCAGCGAGCTGATCCTGCGCTATCTCGCTCGCCCTCTGGGTTGCATGAGGCGACCGATCGACTTCTAAAGACTTCGCCACCGACGACGCCAGGTGTGCCGGTTCCGCCGACATTTCACACCGCCAATGCGTATGCGGCAGGTGTTCGAGTGAGCTTGGCCGAAAGTCGCAGCACGGCTTTGGTGTGTATTTGGCACACGCGCGACTCGGTCACGCCCAGAACTGCCGCGATCTCCTTTTGAGTAAGCCCCTCGTAGTAGTAGAGAGCTATTACAGTCCGCTCTCTTTCAGGTAGTTCGTCAACGGCGCGAGCCAGAATTCTTCGCTGCTCTGCACGCTCGGCGCGTTCCGCCGGATCCTCCAACGAATTGTCGTCCGGCGAAGCCAGAACATCGCCTCCGTTGGCTATTATCTCTTCTAAAGACAGGAGCGCCGACTGGCCCACATCGGCGAGCATTCGCTCGAGATCAGCTACGCTAATTCCTAGGTGATCGGCGACCTCCTGGTCCGTTGCCGGACGCCGAAGATCAACCTCCAGCCGAGCGTAAGCACGGCGGAGATCGGCTTCCTGCCTTCTAACCGACCGCGGCGTCCAGTCGAGAGCCCTTATGACATCTATTACCTCGCCGCGAATTCGCGCTAGAGCGTAGGTCTCGAATTTGACGTTGCGGCTCGGGTCGAACTTCTCGATGGCATCGATCAAACCAACCACCGCGTGCCCAATCAGATCTTCGTAGCTTAGCGCACCAGAGGGCGCAAGGTTGAGCCTGTCCACGGCATACTTCGCGAGATAGGCATATTCGCTTATCAGTTTTTCTCTTGCCTCTTCGCTGCCGTCTTTCTTATAAGCCATCCACAGCTTTTCGCGCACGTCCATGTTCAACCAGCCTCTCTCGTCACATGCACGCCCGATCATCATAGACACGGACGCCATTCTGCCAGACCTTGCCAGCACAGAGCTGGCAGTCATTAATACAAATCATGAATACGAACCGGTAAGTAGGTCGGCCGCCACTATGTTAGTGCTATCCTTGTTAGTGCTATCCTTTCTCGCTTGGCTTGACTTCTGGCGCCTGCTCGACCTCCTGTCGGTTCAAAACAGCCATCAGCGCGTTTCCCAACATTCCAAGCACAATCCAACTTCCAAAGAAAGCGGCCACCGCCTTTCCGACAGCCCACACCAGCTCCTCGCCGGCTACAATCTCATTTATACCGACACCCAGGAAGGCACCCAGGGCGAGAAACAGACTCATCATCTTCCAGACCGGCTTGACCAATCCCTTACCCTTTCTTCAAGTCGAATCGCGATCCGCCTGAGCCACGGTTCGACGGCGCTCTTTCCGGGAACGGTTACTACGGGCTTCTGACTTCTAACAGCCCTGCCGACCGCCGCGTCCGAAGGCAAGTACTCATACCTCTGAAACCCGCGTCCCAGAAACCTGCGACAGACCGAGTTCAACGCCTCAGCTAGTGATGAAGCCTGCGCGGGACTTGTGCAACAGTTGGCCACCAACGTAACGTCGGCGTAAGGCGAACGAGAGATGAGCACCTTAAGCGCCGCGTAGGCATCGGTGATTGAGGTAGGTTCTGGGGTGGTGACGACCATCACCTCGTCGGCAAGCGCAAGTAGAGAAACAACCGGCTCGTCGATGCCTGGAGCAGTATCGATCACGACTACGTCTCCGTCCAAGGCACAACTAAGCGCCTGGTTCATCAACCGAACACCTTCAGGACCATCGAGATTGGCCATTTCTTCCAGACCCGAACCAGATGAAAGGAGTTTGATTCCTCCCGGCACATCGATCCATGCGCTGCGAATATCCACTTCCCCTCGCAAAACGTCGCTCAGGGTGTGAACCGGCGCAACTCCCAGCAGAACCTCGGCGTTCGAAAGTCCGAAGTCGGCGTCAACCAACCTCACTCGCCTTCCAAAACGCGCAAGCAAGAGCGACAGGTTCACAGCCAAGCTGGTCTTGCCTACTCCACCTTTGCCGCTCGTCACTGCGACAGTATAAACTTGGGCTCTTCGCTCCTCAGCCTCGGCACAAGTAGCCCGATCACGAACCAGCGTTCTGAGAGCATATGCCTGATCGATCATGCCGCCACCTCTAAACGCCTTACCTGCGGACAAGCCACAATCATCCTTGCCAAAAAGCTCGCGTCCGCAAATTCAAGGTCCTGCGGCACGTTCTGCCCAGCGGTAACGCACGATATGGGCAGACCGGTCTTAAGCGGCAAATTGACTAGTGCCCCACAATTGGGAGCTTCGTCCAACTTCGTCACGACGAGACGGACCGGCGAAAACAAAGCAAACCGCTCGATCACTTCGAATTGCGTCTCGCGCGCCAAAGTCGCCGAAACAAGCAAATGCGCCTCCACACCTTCGGCCGCGTCGAGAAACGTTTTGAGATCCCTCAGGTGCTCCTCGCTGCGTTGACTTCTCCCGACCGTATCGATCAACACCACATCCTTGTCTCGATGCTTCACCACAGCCGCCTTCACATCTTCGGGCGAAAGCGCTACCTCGAGCGGCAGACCCATTATCCGAGCGTAAGTTCGTAGCTGCTCTACTGCCCCTATTCGAAACGTGTCTATCGTAATCAGCGCCACCGTCTTGCCCTGCTCTATTGAGTACCTCGCCGCAAGCTTGGCAAGTGTGGTAGTCTTCCCAACACCGGTTGGACCTATCAACGCGATGACGCGAGGCCGGTCAAGCGATGGCGGACGCGCAAACGGCTCGAGCTTCGACGCCAGTGCCGCCGTGAGCATCGCGGGATCACCGGTTCCACGAAGGTCGCTTAGAGTCCCGTGCTGAACGTCCTCATCGATGCCGAGGGACGAAAGTGTATTATCGTAGGCACCAGCGCCAGCGGCCTCTGTACACTTGACAGGTTCGCTGCCACGGCGAGTGAGTAAGTTTTCTACAATCAAGCTCAGCCTTTGCAGCTCCCACTTGATTTCGGCTATCTCCGACTGGGCGTTGGGAATCGAGTTTTGGGGATTGGAGAGCGAAGGCGCAGGCTCCGAAGTTCCGACATTGGGTTTTGTGTTTTCGATTCCCTCGTCCACTGCCGCCGTTACTTCGAATCTGCTAGATCTGCGCAGTCCCAACATTTTGGGTGATTTCACCTGTCGCGTATTCAGAACGACGGCGTCTTCGCCAAGCTCCTCCCTGGCCAAGCCAAGCGCGTCTTGAAGGGTGTCGGCCTCAAATGTTTTGATCCGCATCTCGCAACTTCACCATTCCTATCGAATCGACGTTGATATTTGGCGCAATCTCCGCATAGGATAGAACGGCCAGCATCGGGAAGTTTTGCTCCACCAACCGCCGCACGTGCAGCCTGATCCTAGGCGAACACAGCGCGACTGGAGCGTGTCCACGAGCGGACAAATTCTCGATCTGGTCCCGAATCGCTCTCAGCAATTCCTGTACCAGGCCGGGTTCGAGAATCAGTCGCGAGCCGATCTCGGTCTGACGGATATTGTCGGCGATGACCTGCTCGGTAGTCGGGTGGAACGTGAACGCGGTGATTCGACCATCCGGGCCTTGGTGCTGCCGACATATCGCAAGCGCTAGGCGCTGGCGCACGTATTCGGTGAGAACATCGGTATCTTTAGTCAAGGCAGCATGGTCGGCAATGGCTTCGAGTATAGAAACAATATCTTTGATTGACACGCGCTCGCGCAGCAAGTTTTGAAGTACCTTTTGAATGTCTCCGATTCCCATTACCTCGGGCACCAACTCGTTGACAACCGTAGGCGCGGTTTCTTTTGCCGCGTCGAGGATTTCCTGGGTTTCCTGACGAGTAAGCAAATCAGCAGCGTGCCGGCGAACAAGCTCGGTAAGGTGCGTGATCAGAACTGTAGTCGGATCGACAACCGTGTACCCCGCTACTTCGGCAAACATCCGTTGCGACTCGGGAATCCAGGTAGCTGGCAGACCGAATGCAGGCTCCGTCGTGTGGATGCCGGTCAGCTTTTCGGTTGCGCCGCCGGGGTTCATTGCGAGATACTGCCCAATAAACACCTCCCCGCGCGCGATCTCGACGCCTCGTAGCTTCACGACGTATTCATTAGCACCAAGCTGGACGTTGTCACGAACACGTATTGCCGGCACGACTATGCCCATTTCGATGGCAGCTTGTTTTCTCAAAAGCGTGATTCTTTCAAGGAGCTCGCCGCCCTGCTTCGGATCAGCCAGAGGGATCAGCCCGTAACCTATCTCGAGCGAAAGCGGATCGACCCCGATTAGCTTGGTCATCGATTCAGGTGCGGGCGGCGTTTCTTTTTCGGCAGTTGCCCTTCGCTTGGCCTCGATTTCCGCCTGACGCTGGTTCTGTGCGAGGAAATAAGCAACCATTCCGGCCATTCCAGCCGCGATTAGGAGAGGCGTACGAGGCATTCCCGGCACAATCACCATCGCGGCAAACACCAAGGCGGTGATCCCAATAGCTTTCGGGCTTGAGAAGACCTGCGTCATCAACTCCCAGCCAAGGTTCCTCTCAGAACCGTTTTTGGTAACCATCAAGCCAGTGGCGGTCGAAACCAATAGTGCCGGGATCTGAGTTGCAAGTCCTTCACCTACAGTGAGCAGGGTATAAGTTTGCAACGCCTGCATCAAGGTGTAGCCCTTCTGAGCAATGCCGACCGCAAACCCGCCAAGTATGCTGATGATGATCATCACGATAGCTGCGATGGCATCACCGCGGACGAACTTTGACGCACCGTCCATAGCTCCGTAAAAATCTGCTTCTCGAGCGATTTCCATTCGGCGACGCTGAGCTTCGGTTTCGTCTATTATCCCGGCGTTCAGATCAGCATCGATGGCCATTTGCTTGCCGGGCATTGCATCCAGAGTGAACCGTGCCGCTACCTCGGCCACACGGCCAGCGCCGTTGGTGATTACCACGAACTGGATGATGACGATGATGATAAAGACAACAATGCCTACTACGTAGTTGCCCCCAACCACTACGCTGCCGAACGCGTTGATGACTGATCCGGCGTCAGCGTGTAGAAGGATCAACCTGGTCGCCGATATGTTTAGCGCGAGTCGAAACAGCGTGGTGAGCAAAAGGAGCGAGGGAAATGAGCTGAACTCCAATGGCTCCGCCGTATACATCGTGACAAGTAGAACGGACAAAGCCAAAGCAATGTTGGCGCAGAGCAATACGTCCAACAGCCAATGTGGCAGTGGCAGGATCATCATTCCTACCACCACTACAGCAGCGGCTGCAATGAAAACATCGCTGTAGCGAGTCAGAGCACCCAGCGCCGATTGCGTTTTCGTTTGTGGAAGGACAGTCGACATACGGTTGGCATACCGTTAGTAGCCAGGGCTTTGTGCCAGTTTGACACCCACAAGGAGCTAGGCTACGCGGCGGACGCGACCTTCCTGCTCAGGCGATACACATACGCCAGTATCTCGGCTACCGCTTGATAGAGTTCGGCCGGAATTTCGTCGCCAATTTCAACGGTCCGATACAACGTCCGCGCGAGAGGCGGGTTCTCGACTATCGGCACGTTGTTCTCTTCGGCGATCTCCCTGATCTTGAGCGCTACTAACCTTTGACCTTTCGCAACAACCACCGGTGCAGCGTGTTTTTCGGCTTCATACTTCAGCGCCACGGCGTAATGGACAGGGTTTGTGATTACGACATCCGCCTTCGGTACTTCCCGCATCATTCGCCGCTGCGAAATCGCACGCTGTCTTTGCCGAATACGAGACTTGACGATCGGGTCACCCTCGGTCCGCTTCAGGTCTTCCTTGACCTCTTGCTTGGTCATCTTGAGCTGCTTCTCGTGCTGGAACCTTTGGAACATATAATCGAGCGCGGCAATCACGAGGATCGCAAGCGACGCCCTCAAAAGCAGCTCCCAAGTTAGTTTGCCAATGGTCGAGCAGGCAGTCAGGTAGTGGCCGCCTACTAAGCTCGCGATGTCCGAATACTTGTCCCGGATAAATGTGTAGACGATGTAGCCGACAATGCTAACCTTGGCTATTGCCTTCAGACACTCGACCCCGGCGCGCACCGAGAACATCCGCGCGATTCCCGGGGTCGGATTTAGCCGCTCACCCCTCATCTGGAGCGGTTTGCTGGACACCGTGAGCCCAACCTGCAACGCACTGGAAAGGAACCCGACAACCGCAACCCCGATCACTATCGGCGCAGTCATCACGCCAACCTCCAGCAATACGCGTACCAGGTCGCTCGTCACATCGCCAATGGTAAGATCGCCCTTGGGGAAATGAGTAAATGCATCAATCATGGTGCCGCGGAGCCGATCTGCAAGCAACGGACCGCAAAGTCTGATTATCACGAGTGAAGCAAGTAGGATTAACGCCGAGTTCAGCTCAACGCTTCTGGCTACCTGACCTTCTTGTCGGGCCTCCTGCCGCCTACGCGGCGTAGGAGCTTCCGTCCTGTCCTCTAGCGGCATCGTTCTTCTCCGTTACAAGGGCTCGCCTTGCATGGTTTGGAAACACACATCTGGCAAAACAGCAGACAGCTATTTCCAGATTCCAACCCCTTAAATCACAAGATGTCGTAGCAGCGCGAGTAGGTCGCGGTGGAGACCAGTGAAGAGATCGGCCATCACGCCAAACGCTAGAGGCATCACCGCGATGACCGCGAACAGCGCAACTGCAAGCTTGGCCGGAAATCCGACCACGAACACGTTCAACTGCGGCACCGTGCGGGCAAGAATCCCCAAAGACACGTCAGTGAGGAATATCGCCCCAACCACTGGCGCAGCTATCTTCAATGCCGCAGCAAATATGACCACGAAAACCCGCATCATCCCCCCGGCTGCGTTCGGCGAGAACTCCGCGACACCCAATGGAATCACCGAAAAGCTGTCAGCAAGGCCCCGAATCACCAAATGGTGTCCGTTCACTGCCAGAAACAACAACGTAGCCGCCAAGTTTTGAAGCTGGCTAACCACGGCGTTGTGTTCACGAACCATCGGGTCCACTATGTCGGCAAACCCGAAGCCTACCAGCAAGTCGATATACGATCCCGCCATCTGTATCGCCGCAAATACCAGCGACACCACAAACCCCATAGCAATACCGATGAGGGCCTCCTTTAGAACCGCAAACGCAAACGGCAAAAAGTCGAGACGGGGTTCAGGGTATTTGGCTAGCGGCAGAAAGACGAATGTAAGTGCGAGTGCGACAGCTATTCGAACACGCGGAGCCACGTGTACGTTGCCGAACACCGGCGCGGAAGTAAATATTCCTCCTACTCGCGCCAGCACTAGGACGAACGCCGTAATCTG
>JAOAGX010000065.1:9409-9763 GCA_026415535.1 Armatimonadota bacterium
GTAATCTGGGCCAGGCCGAAGGAGTAGAGGTCCATATGAAAGCTAAAGTCGCACGTTGAAAATTAGAAGTCGAAAGCCCGGAATTGACCCCTCTGGATATTCATCCAGGCGCGTTCGCAAAAACGTAAAATGTGTATGGAGACCTTCGACTCCTCACCGAACTAGGTTAGGCAAACTCGTGAACAGCTTAGTGGTGAAGACAACCATGCTTTTGAGCATCCACGGCCCAAATATAACCAGCGCAGCCCCTACTGCCACGATCTTCGGCACGAAGGTAAGCGTCATCTCCTGAATCTGCGTCGCCGCTTGGAAGATGCTCACTATCAGACCCACTATAAGCCCCAGCCCTAATAC
>JAOAGX010000066.1 GCA_026415535.1 Armatimonadota bacterium
GTCGAAATATCGTCCAGCAGATCGGAGACACGACCGAATTATACCTCCCCGCCGCAAACAGCTCTCCAACCCATCACGTCGGGCTGTCCATCGGCCCGTTGGTATATAGTAAGGCTGAGCTTAACAAGGCTTCTTTCTTGTTAGGATGAGGTTGATTAGCTCCGGCTACGGGTAAACTAAAATCAATGCTTGCAAGAACGCGGCTGGTGCCTACGTGACAGATCCAGACAAGCCCAAAGTATCGGTCGGTGATTCGCTAAACGGTTATCGCGAAGTGTTCGAGTGTCTGCCCTGTTGGGTCTGGCTAACGGACAAGGAAGGCATAATAACGTACTCGAGCCACGGAATAACCGACGTTCTGGATTGCAAACCTTCGGAAATCTTGGGCACGCGGCTACTCGACCTGGTCGGCGAAGAAAACGTGTCTATAATCCGCGATCTGTTCCAACCAACCACGGAGGGTAAAAGGCACGGGAAATGCGTAGTGGTGCATCTGCACCGGACAGACGGGACCAAGCAAGCGATAGAGCTTATCAGCAACCCCGTATTTGACCCCGAGGGGCAACTTACCGGCTTTATTGGGCTCGGCAGGGAAGTCACCAAACAAATTGCCGAGGCTGAGGGAACTAGGGAAACACTGGCCAACTACAAGGCGCTTACCGATAATTCCCCAACCGGAATCATCATTGTCCAGAATGAGAAAGTCGTCTACGCAAATCCCTACATTCTTCGCCTGATGGGTTATAAGGGAGAAAATGCGCTTGGTTCTAAGGTTTGGAACTTCGTCCACCCAGACGATAGAGACCGCGTGCAAGAGTTCTACCACCGTAGGATAGCTGGAATGGAGGCGCCGGAACACTATGACGTGCGCGTTATAACACGGCAAGGCGAGGTAAGGTATTTCGAATTGCGCGCAACAGTGATTCAGTTCAACGGAGCGCCGGCGGTGCTCGATAACATTATCGATGTCACCGAGCGCAAGTTGGCTGAGCTTGCCGTCCGCGAAAGCGAGGACCGATACCGTCGCCTTGTAGACCTGCTGCCGGACGCGATAATCGTGACAATGAGAGGCGAGTTTGTCTTCCTGAACACCGCAGGGCTAGCCATGCACGGAGCGTCTGAGCTGGAAGAAATGGTTGGCAAGCGCGTGCTCGATTTCGTTAGTCCGGAGTATCGCGAAATTGCCCGCGCGCGTATGACGGCGTTGATTGAAGGCGAGATTCAATCGGTCCCGCCTATGCATGAAAAGTTTTTTCGCCTCGACGGAACCACTTTTGACGTCGAGGTATCGGCCAGCCGCATAACATTTCGCGGCGAACCTGCGATTCTTGCCGTGGTCCGCGACATAACCGAGCGCAAGCGTGCCGAGGAACGTCAAAGAGAGCTGGAAAGACAACTCGAGGCCCAAAAGTGGCACTTCTACCGCGAAACGCTTATGAGCGTGACGGACGGCAAACTCCTCATATGCGAACCCCACGAAGTCGAAGAATATATCGCAAAAGCACAGTTTGAACTGCTGGTCTCCATACCTAAGGATGTCTCCGAGGCTCGACACAAGGTAGCACAGTTTTGTGAAGATCTGGGACTATCTGAAGACCGCCTAAACCAGTTCATAATAGCCGTGGGAGAGGCCATTACCAACGCTATTAAGCACGCTCATCAAGGACGAGTCTATGCCGGTGCTATTGATGGTTCGGTGTGGGTAGCCGTCGCCGACAGCGGGCCTGGCATCTCATCGCTAATCATTCCCAAGGCAACTCTGCTTCGTGGTTTCTCGACCAAGCCATCGCTCGGGCTTGGCTACACAATAATGCTGGAGGTTGCCGATGAGATTCTGCTCGCGACGGGGGAGCGTGGCACTACTGTCATACTTGTGCAGTCAATTAGCGAACAGCCCCATTTAACTCAGCCCGCACAATTGCCGGACACTTGGAATAACGTTTCAGCGTATTGACCAAAAGCTCGGAGTCCTTTTGGAGTTTGGAGCTTTGGCAACGCCTTTGAAAGAGCGATTGAAGTTGTGTAATACATATGCCGCAGTATAACAACCGAAAACGCGGCCTACTAACACTACCCCAAGCGTGCGTAGCACTACGTGACGAACTAACCACAGACAAGATATAATAGGATTTGAGATAAGCCGGATGAAGCCGGTTCGATTTGTGGAGGTCTTTATACAGTGTCATCCAGCCTCAATGAAACCCCTTCCAGCGAACGCGTACACATATCAATCTTCGGTAGGCGCAATTCGGGCAAGTCTAGCCTAATAAATGCACTGACCAACCAGCATCTGGCAATTGTGTCGGACGTGCCCGGCACTACTACCGATCCGGTTTCCAAGTCCATGGAGATTCTTCCTATCGGCCCGGTAGTGTTGACCGACACTGCGGGTATCGATGACATAGGCGATTTAGGCAGGCTCAGGGTTGAGAAAACACTTAGAGTTCTCGAACGCACGGACGTCGCGGTGCTGGTTGTCGAAAGCGGCACAGAGCCGGGCGAATTCGAGGCCGACCTAGCTTCGAAGATAAAAGAGCGCGAAATTCCCCTGGTAATAGCCGCTACCAAAACCGACCTAGCACCAGACTACTCAGCAGCAAAGAAATGGGCGGAGGAACATAGTGTGCTGTTCGTGCCTGTCAGCTCGGCCACTCGTGACGGGATCGAGCAGCTCAAGGAAGCCATCATCCAAATATCACCGTCAGGACTTCCTGAGCCCTCAATCATCGGAGACCTGATCACCGCAGGCGACATTGTAGTACTGGTGGTTCCCATCGACAAGGCGGCACCTAAAGGCAGGCTGATTCTGCCACAGGTAATGACGACACGCGACGTTCTAGATCACAACGCCATTGCGGTTACAGTAAAAGAGAGTGAGTTATCGGAATGCCTCGAATCGCTCGCGCGCAAACCAAAGATAGTGATTACGGACTCACAGGCATTCAGTAAAGTGCACTCCGACACACCCAGGGACATATGGATGACCAGCTTTTCGATCCTAATGGCGAGGTACAAAGGCGATCTAGAAGGATTCGTAGAGGGAGCTAGAGCTGTTGACCGATTGAAAGCCGGTAGTAGGGTACTTATTGCCGAGGGATGTACTCACCATACTCAACCGGTGGATATCGGCCGGGTGCAGATACCCAGGTATCTCAGACAGACAGTAGGCGGCGATCTGGAATTCGGGTTTGCTGCCGGCAAGGATTTTCCGCCCGACTTCACAAGCTACGATCTAATCGTCCACTGCGGCGGATGTATGCTCAACGCGCGCGAGATTCGTTATCGACAGCGCCTAGCACAGGAGGCCGGCGTTCCCATGACCAACTACGGCGTCCTATTGGCAAAAGTAAACGGGATACTCGAACGCGCCCTCGAACCGTTTGGACTTGCGCAAACGGCCACAACCGTATCATAAACGAAGCCAAGGTTGCACGCACTTTTCTCGGCCGCTTTGCCGGATACGCCGTCGAATAGATCCCACGAAACGAAAAATTGATAAAACAAAGGAGGAGTAATCCGCGCGTCGGTCGTATTGTCAGGTGATGAGTCGCGAACATAGGTTCGAAGTTGTTGATCACACGGCGGATGTGGGCGTCGTAGGGATAGGCTCGGATATGGCGGAGGCGTTCGAGAACTGCGCCTATGGTATGTTCTCACAGATGGCCGACCTCGACAAATATAAGCCGGACGTTCACAAGCGCGTGGTCGTGGTTGGAACGGAAAACGTTGAGCTTCTCCAAAGTTTCTTGTCGGAGCTTTTGGTGCTGTTTGACGGCGAGAGATTGCTGCCGATCGATATCGAGATCACGGAGATATCGTTCGGCCGACTGACGGCGTGGGTTGATGCAAAGAAGATTGACGAGACCATCGAATGGCTCGGACCGCAAATAAAGGCTGTGACATACCATAAGATGTCGGTCGAGGAGTCCGGCGGTCAGTGGAGAGCCCGGGCAATATTTGACGTGTAAGGAGTGATTGGGCGTGGAGCTTACCCAGCGGCAGCGGCAGATTCTGCAATACATCGTTCAGCACACCGAGACTCAAGGATATCCCCCAACCGTGCGCGAGATTGGCGAGGGAGTGAACCTGAGTTCGAGTTCGACGGTGCACGCGCACCTGAAAGCGCTTGAACAAGCCGGATTGATCCGGCGTGACCCAGTGCTAACGCGCGCGATAAGGGTTGTGGCTGGCAATATTGAATCTATAAAACCAAAACGAGTAGCGAACTTGCCAGTTTTGGGAAGGGTGTCAGCAGGAAGCCCTACCCTAGCGTCAGAGTACATCGAAGATACTTTTCCAGTGCCGCTGGACTTTCTGGAGGGAGCGGAGGGATTTATGCTTCGCGTCAAGGGCGACAGCATGATCGACGATGGAATTAGAAACGGCGACTACGTTATAGTCAGACGCCAACATACCGCCAATAACGGCGACACCGTGGTAGCCCTAGTAGACGACGAGGCCACCATAAAACGCTTCTATAAGGAAGACAACCGAATCTGCCTAAAGCCGGCTAATTCGTCAGTGCAGCCAATGTATTTCGACAGCGTCACCGTATTGGGAAAGGTCGTGGGGTTGATCCGTAAGATGACGTAGGGGAAGTTGGCGCTTCGGTAACTAGTCGAGAGAAAGGTTTGGTATCACAGGGGATTCTTCGCTTGCGCTCAGAATGACGGTGAAGAAGAACATGACAACGAGATTCTTCGCTTGCGCTCAGAATGACACATCATGCTCAGGATGACATATCATGCTCAGAATGACATATCATGCTCAGAGTGACATATTATGCCCAGGATGACGTCTCGTGCCCGGAATAACGGCCTTTCGCCATCCTAAGCGAAAAGTGTCATCCTGAGCGAAGCGAAGGATCTCTGTGCAATATCTTAGTTCACCAAAACCCAGTTCCCGAAACACCTGTTTGAGCGCCCGTTCACTCCAGCTTGTCCAAAGGCTTCAAACCTGCTTTCACGGCAGACGACTCAATCGCCGCAAGGTTCTCGCCCTTGACTACAAAGATGGCCCGCTTGCCACGTTCGAGAATGCAACCGTAGGCGTCTGAGACATTGAGACCGGCGTTCTCGATAGCCTTGGCAAGTTTCACCAGACCTCCGGGTTTGTCTTCAATCTCGATCACCGCAACTTGATTGAACGCCACTGTCATCCCGGCGACTTCTAGAACTTGCCTGGCGCGTTCAGGATCAGCAGTGAGTATCTTGACGACACCAAACTGACCCTCGTCCGCGATCTCAAGCGCCAACAGATCAATCCCGGCGTTGCCGAGCGTCTCCGCAACGCGCGACAATTTGCCCGGCTTATTCTCAACAAATATTCGGACCTCTTTGTACATAATTAGTATTCCCTCTCATCAATAACCCGCTTGGCCTTCCCTTCGCTCGCGGGAAGACTGCCGGGTTCGAGAACTTCGATGTTTACGTTGAAGCCGACCTGCTCGCGCAGTTCCTTATGCAACTGTGCGCGCAAGTTGCGCACCGTTTCTATGGAGCCGTCGAACTCTCCTTTAGCCAACTCTACTCGAACGGTCATCTGATCTAACGCCTCGGCCTTAGTCAGATGGATGACATAGTTGCCACCTATCCACTTGTGGCGCATAATGACTTCCTCGATCTGGCTGGGAAAGACGTTGACGCCGCGAACGATGAGCATGTCGTCCGAACGACCGGTCATACGCGCCAAACGTCTGTGGACACGACCGCACGGACACTCTCCCGGCAAAATGCAGGTAAGATCGCGCGTGCGGTAGCGGATAATCGGCATTGCCTCGCGCCGCAGCGTGGTCATTACCAGCTCGCCAACCTCGCCTTCAGCTACAGGCTCGAGTGTTTCGGGGTTAACGATCTCCACGAGAAACGCGTCTTCCCAGACGTGCATGCCGTTTTGCTCGGGACATTCGAAGGCGACTCCGGGACCATTCATTTCCGAGAGGCCGTAGCTGTTGAATACTTTAAATCCGTATAGCTCCTGCAACTTGAGTCTCATCTCTTCGGTATAAGGCTCCGCGCCGAGAAATGCTCGCTTGATGCCAAGCGACTTTGGATCGTCGCCCTCTTGGATCATTCGCTCGGCAACGTGCATAGCGTAGCTCGGGGTAGCATGGATACAAGTTCCGTGGAAGTCGCGAATTAGCTTGATCTGGCGAGCCGTATTGCCTGGTCCGGCAGGAATCACCATCATCCCTAGCCGCTCCGCACCATAATGCAGGCCCAACCCACCAGTGAACATCCCGTAGCCGGACATGTTTTGGAAGACGTCCTTGGAATTAGCTCCGGTCATCGCGAGGCAGCGGGCCATAAGCTCAGCCCAGCAGTCGATATCGGCTCGGCTGTGGAGGATTGCGGTCGGGGTACCAGTGGTGCCGCTGGAGGTGTGCAGGCGAATCAAGTCTTCGGGATCGATGGTAAGCATGCCGGTCGGATAGCTCAGCCGAAGATCCTCCTTGGTGGTAAAAGGCAACTTAACGATATCTTCCGGGGACTTAATCGATGCCGGGTCGATACCCATTTTGCGAAATACAGCCGAATACCAAGGCGACTTGGCCGCCTGCAAAACGGTCTTTGCCAACGCCTCCGACTGCCATTCGGCAAGTTCGCCACGCGACATCCACTCAAACCGGCTCCCGATTTTATCATCCAACTCCACCATTAAGACTCCCCCGAAACGAATCGCTCTCGAGACATGATGCTTACCTTATCAGTTCGTAATTCGCGCGCGAGAAAGTCCGTTCCTTCCGACTAGGCGTGGCGAAGGACTTCAAAAGTCACGCCGAGATCCTTCGCTTCGCTCAGGATGACGGTTGGCCAGTGATAGCGCGCGAGATTCATAGCGACAGTCCTGCAAGGTCGTCATTTTGAGCGAAGCGAAGGATACCAACGAAGATGCTAAACGGCTGACAATGTATACAAGGTCGTCATTCTGAGCAAAGCGAAGAATCTGCGACACAGTGAATGAACACACAAAACTCCTTACACAACCCTTTACACACCTTGATACCGCCATAAAAGTCGGCCACCGCCACCCCGCTTATACACAACCCCAAACAACTGTCTGCTAAACTAAAAACGATTTGAGTCCCAGTTGCTACTCAGCGTCATGTCTCAGCGTGCTATAATGACAGTCAGACTTATGATTGTCACCTTTTGTTAGGCGCGGCGAGTACATTCGAAAAAAACGGGAGGAAACCCAAGTGCGCAGGCTCATAAAATCAGCACTGATCGCACTCATCGCAAACCAACTTGTAAGCTGTCCTTGCTCATGGGCTGCAACAAAAAAGCCGGTGAACGTGTGGCGAATACTGAAGGAGCATCGTCCTACTGTTGTAACCACCGAGCAGCCCGAAAAGCTTGAGAGGATATGGATGAAATGGAGCATACCGCCCTTGCGCGTAATGCCGATTTCGGAGTTCGCAACGAAAAAGGACAGCAAGGACGACCTGCCAAAGGACGGCGATGTGTTGTTTGTAATCGACAGGAGCAAGCGAGATTTGGCAGGACCTATGGTTGAACAGTTGCTTCCGCTGCCAACATCAGCCATCGGGGCGGACGAGGTAGTCAGCTACGTCTCTAAGACGGCGCGGAAACGAAGTCCCAAATTCACCAACGGATGGGAGATCCTGGTAAGTTCTCCAAATGAGAAGTGGCTGTACGACGAGATGGAGCACGCTCCGGAGGTGTTCAACGTAGAGGTCGAAGAGGAAGTTCCGACAAAACTGCATTGGTTTCGAGTTCGTCCGCTGCTGATAGTATCAACAGAGGGCAAACCAGATTGGCTACTCAACTGGGTGAATGGAAACAACAAGCGGGTCGGCTTGGGCGATGTGTTGGAGCCGGAGATCATAGAGTGCGTCTCGTTTGACACAGAGCGCGCCGGGATCATCAACACTTTATTTGTCTTGAATAGAAATAAGCTGGGGCCACAAGGAAGTAATCTACTCGCCAGCTTGCCAGAGCATAGCCGACGCTGGTACAACAGCGAGTCAAGCCTGCGCGGATGGGCACTAGAACGTCAGGTAACAAAGCGAGAAGACGGCAGCGAGCGCAATGTCATAGCTATAATCGCACCCTGCAGCAGACACCTAGAACTGATCCTATCCAAGAATCCCAAAGTGTGGGAAATACCTGAGACGTTTCAAAACAGTGAACTGCGGGACCTTTCCACTTACGACGAGCTAATAATTGTTCCCAGAACCAGCAGTGGTCCCTCAAGTAAAGAATCACAGAGCCTTGGAGATTTTTGTAGCAAGTTGGCGACGGCTCTCGCAAACGGGACAGGTTTCAGATGTTCGACCCGGATCGATCTCAAGGATCTCATCTACACTGCGGTTGAGGCAGAAGCGGCTGGTAGAATCCCGCCAAAGGAACTGGCAACAATCCGTGGACAGGCGCCACGAGCGACAGCATTGGTAGTGGCCGAACTAGCGACGCTTGAAGAGCGCACAAGCTACCTGGACAACGACCCAGTAAGACTGACTGAGTTACTTCCACCTTTCAGCGAACCGAAGCCTTCCGAACCGCAAAAGCCTGATCCCGAAGAGTTCATCCCATTCGCAGGTAAAAAATACCGAATAATAAACGGCAGCCGAACAAACGATCCTCGTTACCAAGAAGATCTACGCAAGTACGAGCGTGAAAAAGCTGAATATCCGGAGAAACTTCGTAGCTGGGAGCGCAAAAAAGAGGATTACGACCATCAGCGCCGTACCCGAGACGTTGAATGGGAGGTGTCGATTGATCGGATTGAAGAGGCTAGGCTCACCGGCAACCTACGCATCTACGACATTCGATCAGCCGACATAGCCAGCGGAGGAGAGCTTGTCTACTCGGCGTCAATCTTCGGCGAGGCTCGGCAGAAGGCGACTTGGAAGAAGGAGAGGGTTAAGGTAGTCGGCGAGAACAGCAGGCCCAGCCCTCTACAAAAACCTGATCCCCGCGAAGAGGTGTCGGCAACTCTCAGGTCGATAGCCTACGAGAATGCAGCAACCAAGGTACTGCAGAACCTTGTGGCAAATGCAGTCCTGCCCATCTGCACACAGGAAAGTTTGGCAGTGAAAGCATCCAAAGAAACAAGCTACGAGAACACGAGAACCTACGAGAAACCAGATACCGACACCACACAAGTAACCTTCATCGAAGGCAAGGGCGAGGTAGTGCTTTCAGCAGCCGGGGCCGAGCTAACCGACAAAGAGCGGGAACAAGCAAAGCAAGCAGCCCTTCTTATTGCCGTGCATTATCTCGTCACGGAAGCCAAGCGAACGTATCCAGACTTCGATATGTCCGAGGAAGAGGTCCGCAAAAACGCGGAGTTCGTTAGGGACCACTGGAACAAGGAAACCAAAGTTTATAGCGCGCGTTTCAGACTCGCGGTCAAGACGCCAGCCAAGTAAAAGGACGAGCCAAGTTCGCTTTGTAGGCACAGGTGACTTACATGACCTGAGCTCAGAAGCCGAGAGATTTCCCGATTGGGTTGCCGGCCTGATCTCTGAGACCTAGCCAAATCGCGAATGGATAGGGTTTAACCTCAGCCTTCAACCGCCAATAATACCTATGAAGACTAGGAACTGATGGCTGATTCGCTGCGTCTACATGTAGTGAAATAGTGGAAGGGAGGCGGTTGATGTGGCTAAGTATGATGGCGACATCCTTGAGACTCCCGATCCCTGTGATGAGACAGTAGAATACGAAAACAGCATACTGGACAGCATCGATATCAACCCCGAAGAGTCCGAAGAGGACTCTGAGG
>JAOAGX010000067.1 GCA_026415535.1 Armatimonadota bacterium
GCTCATGGCGTACTCGTTGCATTTACTCTTAGTGCCGTCCGGATTGGGCGTCATAGGACTGCCGTCGTCCGCAACGTAGTTCTCGGCCCAGTAACGAAGAAGCCAGAGCGTCCAGTTGCGAGCCTCGCCATCGCCGAACAAGTGGCTCGGCTCGATGATGCCCGCCACGCGCTGGTATCTCGGATGAAACCATTCCTGGTGATCGAGCAAGAATCGCCGAGTGTGCATATAAGGACCGTAGCCTTCCACTCTACCCCCTATTACTCCTTCTCTGGAAGGGAAGAAGGACAGGGTGAGCCCTTGTTTGCAGAACTGGATGTCGTATGTGTAGTAGTACGACATCTTGGCCGATTCCCAGTATCGCCAATCACCAGTGCGGTAGAAATGGTGCAGGGGTGCAAGCGCTGAGTTACCGCTGTTGGTTTCCTCAATGCCCAGATCGTGATCCACGTCCCGCTCACGCCACCACTCACCGAACCACAAAGTTCCGCGCCACTGAGTGTCCAGCATGTGCTGGGCAGCTCGCTCGACCTGACCTTTCCACTCGCCAAAAGTCACTTGGCTTCCGTTTTCTGGCAGAGCTCGGGTGTCTGAGTAGTGTTGAGGAGATAGGATCAACGGTATCGGGTTTAGCTCAGCACCTATCTGGTCATCTACTGGGTCAACAAGAAGCGACGCTTCAAATGTCCTGGACATACCATAGTAGAACTTGCGCCATATGTCAGGGTGCTTGCCACCAAATCCTCCATCCGGAGGAGGATTGATTCCGCCGTGACCAATGCGACCATCGACAACCTCCACGCCGGCACCTTTGCCAAGCCAATCGGCGAACGAAAACGCACAGGCCAGGACGCCGCCCGGACACTCGACCGACGCCCACCGGCCAAGATTTTTCGATTCCTCCGAAAGCTCTCCGCGCACAACGCCGCCCCCGTTTGCCAATGGAAATGAGAGAACGTACCGATCAAGCCACATATAAGGGCAGTTAAACCTCATTAGGTTGGTAATTCGCCAGCGGAGCCTGATAACGGGGCTTTCGGAGTGGATGATAAACTCTAAATCGGCATAATAGCCCCGATCTGGATCTATATCGAACCCCTTGGGAACCCAAGCTCGATAAGCCCCGCGCAAGATAATCTTGACACGGCGATCAGTCTGCTGAAGAATCTCATAGCCTCGCGGCTCATAGTAGACGGGCCGAAGGTTCCCTACTGCACTCCTAGCGTCTGAGCGAATGTCAAAGCCTACTTCTCCGTCAAGCAATAGACCTTTCGAGGTGCTCAAGCGTATATTGCCAGGTGAGGCAAACTCAATCTCGAAATACCTATTCTCGACGATGATCCTAGATCCGTCGGACTCAACCCTAATACCAGGTTCTGAAGCGGTAATGCCCTCGCAAAGCTGAAACCTCGCCTCGCCTCCAGCAGGCAAGTCAACAGGCATCGAGACAAATAGCCATCGAATACGCCCATTTTGATCGAATCCCTCCGGCTCAATGCTTGCCGGAACAGGCCGGCCATGCTGATCCGTGATCGTAACCCGGCCAGCTTCCTCAGAAGTTATAGGCAGAACGGGAATTCCCTGCTCAACTACGTAACCGCGACGAGCATATCCTCGGCTCTCACGAACAAGAATATCGATAGGCTTCATAAAACAACCCCCATTCATTAGAGACGCCAAATTACGCTTCTGAGTGCGGCAAGCAATCTCCTTCGCGGTCTGTTTTTGTCAAGAAGCCGTCGATACTTGTTTCACACGAACGGTAGGGTGGTAAAATAACAGATGAGGTCGAGCCAATACCAAAAGTCTGATCAATATCCACGCCGAGAACTGAGATACAATATCCCAACCATTCAACCAAACCGAAATTGGACTGGCCAAGTCAGTCGTTCAAAACATTCTTCTCCCTCCACTCAGAGCAAGACGACCTTGGTATTGTTTTTTCTAACTCAGTGCCTGTGCACGGAAGAACTAAGCGGAAAGTAGTATGAGCAAGATTGCCCCAGTACCTGTATCGAAGACCGATGTTAGATTGCAGTCTGAGCCTCTCTCTCGTAGGCGCAGGATTCTACAATGGACACTGGCTCCTATTACCCTAATCGTAATTGCACTAGGGTGGAAATATCCATTGCTTGGGTTTGCCGTACCAGTAGTAATGATCACCGGCATGATCGGTGGAGTAATCAATGGACGTTATGTGTGCGGCCACCTCTGCCCAAGAGGCGGATTCTACGATCGAATGATCTCGCCGGTAAGCCCCCGTAAACCCATACCGCAGGAGTTGAGAAGCGCGGTGTTGCGATGGACTTTGGTTGCGTTATTAATGGGTTTTATGATCTATAGAATCGCTCAGAACCCCGGAGACATCTACCACTGGGGCCATGTATTTTGGCTGATGTGTACCGTTACCACCGCAATAGGCGTATTGATGGCGTTGTTCCTGCACCCGCGGACATGGTGTTCATTGTGTCCCATCGGCACAATCCAAAACGCTATAGGAGGTAGGAAAAACCTGCTTAGAATAGACTCCGAACTCTGCCGCGAGTGCGCAACGTGCGAGAAGGCGTGCCCGATCAACCTGCCGATTGTGAAGCACAAAGCTGAAGGCATCGTCAGCGAGTCAGACTGTCTTAAGTGCCCCGAGTGTATAACAGTGTGCCCTAAAGGGGCTTTAAGTTGGCCGGAAAACCCAAATTAAGAGATCTGACAGCATAAGATGAAAATCCCCGGCACAGAGCCAAGTCGCTATGATATGTCTATGACTTTCCCGGTCCGAGCACTCTCGTGAGCAGCGACGGCTATTTTGGTGACCTCAAGCCCGTCCTCGCCGGACGGATACTTGCCCGCAAGTCTATCCAGTGTCGAGCCGTTCTTGAGCGCCAGGATGTTGCGAACAAAATCCTCGATTGACTCAACCCCATAACCCCGGTAAATTGTTCGGCCCTGCTTGTCGGTATACGTACTAATAAAACCGTTGTTGTAGGTCTTCATTCCTTCACCTGCAACACACGAGCGCGAGCCGCGGTACTGGGTATCTATTTCCCATAGGCCCTTCGTGCCTACAAGCTTGATTTCCTGATTGACAACCGCCTCGAATTCGCGTGGCAATATCCAGCTTAGATCGAAACTGATCACTGCTCCGTTGGCAAACTCGACCATTGCGCTTATTGAATCATAGGTATCGATTCCGTAGTCGTTATTGAGCGTTTCCTTTCGACCGACCGCAAATACGCGCTTACCTGTCGACTTCATAACCCAGCTCACAAGATCGAAGAAATGTACGCCCAAAAACCAGCCGGGACTGGATGACGGTGCCCAGTGAGGAAACCAGTCCACAGGAACCTCGATGCGATCCTCCATGCAAACCTTTCCATACAGGATCTTACCAAGCTCGCCAGACGAGACCCTGCGCTCCATGGCAATATGCTCCGGGTCGTAACGCTTGTGAAAGTCTACCTGCAGGAGAACGTTGGCTCTTCTGGCAGCATCTATCATTTCCTGACAGCCTTCTACAGTTACGTCCAGCGGTTTCTCACACAAGACGTGCTTTCCTGCAGCACAAGCAGCGAGAGTAACAGGCCGGTGAAGATGGTCCGGCGTTACAACGCTGACACCATCCAGGTCCTCTTTTTCGAGCATCTCGTTGTAGTCAAGATAAACCGGGCAGCCGTAGTTAGCGCGAACCCACTCGGCGCGATCCGGATTGATCTCCGCAACCGCCGCAAGCTCAGCCACGCCAGTGTACGAAAGCTGCCTGAAAGTATTCAGGTGGTTGACGCCGAATATCCCGGCACCCACTACTCCGACCTTGACAGGCATTTGGGCTTTACCTCCAGGTTATTACCAATTCTATGGGTTCGGGCTTATTGTCGTAGCTCAATAGCACCGAGTCGCTCGTGCGTTCTATTCTCGCATCTGGCAGGCTCACCGCCTGGATTTGCCTGCTCCCGGCAAAGACCCGCGCAACACCTTTGGTATTGAGGGGACCACTCAGCTTGAGAACGGTCTTGGTAGCAGATTCTGACCTGAACTCCACCTTTGAAGAGCTGTACAACAATTTCGGCACGCCAGTAACCTGATCCGACACGTCGACATACAGCGCACAATTCCAGGCACCTATTAACGGATCCTTGACAACCGACAGCTTGGGATCGAGAATGTTGACATAGTGTCCCCTGAGTTTCTTTTCCTCGTTGAACGTGCGCACTGCAACATACGGGCCGCGGCGGATTGCCATACGTCCTTGCTCGCGATATTTGATGCCGGCCTTTTCACAAGCATAAACCGTAATCTTCCGAAGGATATCGGCAGCTTCCTTGGATGATGCAAAATAAGACGGCGCGACTCCTACGTGGATCAGCATCCCCTTACCATAGCGGTATTCGAAGATAACACTGCCGCCATCGGGACCGGAGTACAACTGTTCAGGGACACCTCTATCCTCACGCGAAAAGGCAACCGTCAATGGAAACTGCGATGGCACCTCAAAATAACCCTTTTTCTCAAATAACGCCTTTCCTCGGACACTCCAATAGGCAGCCTCCGGGTTAACACAAACCTCTATCACGAACTGATTTTGCATATCGACTTCCAAAACCGGCTTCGAGTTTGCAGGCAAGGTAAACCTATACACCCAATATGTGTCGCGGTCGGCAAACCGTACCCGGCCGTTGAAGAAACTGCCGTTATCTATGGCGAGGTACTTTTTTTCCGCCTCTCCGCCAGCAGCAAAGTCGACTCTTACCTTGCCATTTAAAATAAGCCTCGTTCGGTGAACCGCAGGCCCATAGCCATCTCCGGGGAAGGCATCCCGGAATCGGACAAACAAAGTTCCACCATTGCCCGCTTGTCCAACTAACTTGTCAAGCTCGTAACGGTATACCTTTCTATTTGAACCGTCTCTGAGAGGTTCGTCTTCTCGATCTATCTCGCGGTACTCTTCGGGTGCGATGTGAGAGACTAATCGATCTCTAATTCCAAGCCTAGCATACAAGTCCTCTTGCGGCGAAACGAACCCTTGCTTTGACCACCACTCTGGTAAAGCATTGTATGCGTCGGTTCCGCCAAAGAAAACCAATACGCCTCCTTTCTTGACCCAGTCGGCAATGGCCTGATTGTATTCGGGCTTCATCGGCTTCATAATGTCGTATGACATCAGGATGACTTTATAATGGTCCAGGTAGCCTTTCTCGGGCGATCGTTCAAGCTGCGCGACCTGAATCGGGATCCCCTTGTAAACCAGCGGCAGCGTGAGGCCATAGAAGCAATCGTAATTGCTCATATGTGGTTCGCCGCGTTGCCAACCCATAGAGTCGGCAACGAAAGTGGCTATTTCACGTGTTCCGGTGTCCCATTTGACCGCACCCCCAGCCCTTCCTCTCCTAAGAACTGACGTCGTGCCCGGTGTATAGTTGTGCATATCTTGAAGTGCATTTATGATCGAACCGATTTCGGTAGCGAACTCGTCAGGAACCCTACCGTATATGCGCGTCGGCCAGGGCATAACCTCGTAAGCGTCAACCTCCGGGAACATAAGTGATGCAACGAGGGTTTTCTCATAGTTGTCGCGATAGTCTTCCATCGTTCGATCGGGGTTGTCCTCCACCGGATCCATTAGAAACCACATACGCTTGCCGGATCCGCGTACGAGGTTGTACAGACTAGAGTACTCAAGAAACCCGTTTTCAAATGTACGCTCGGCCTTGGCACCCTCGTAGCGGCATTCCGTACGTGCGGTGCCCGTCCACACCTGGCCTATGATTTCTTGCAGGTTCGGTAGAGAAAAACACTCATAATGCGGATAAATAATGCCCCATGCGTAGTACGTGACAGCGGAGTGGCACGCTACCATTCGACACACGTTTGGATCTTGCTTCTCGGCAGCATCCATAATCGCTTTGACTACGTCAAATTCCATCTTGGCCTTAAGTCTTTCAGACTTATAACGAGCCTCTATAGACGAACTCGGATCCTGCCAAGGCTCACCATAATACTCTTGCCAAGCCCTCTTGAAGGAATCAGAGTAGCCGGCTATCGCAAAAAACTCCGGCTCCTCTGGAATGACGGCAGAGGTCCCGTTTGCAATAGCATCCGTGAAATAATCCACAGCTGCCTTGATGCGCGAAGGCGTAGGGACCATATAGTAAGAATCCGGACCACATGTGAGTAGCGTGCCGTCAGCCGTTGTTTGGACTTCGTCGACGTGATCTTTCACATAGTCCGGGCCTGCTCTGAAGCCGTACATAGTCTGTACGACGTAACCTTTGTCCTTCCAGCTCTGGATTCGATCTTTGAGGTTCGAATAAACGATCACCGCATCCGTGCGGATATCGTTTTCCGGAAGATATCCGGTAGGGGTCTGGAAAGAAGTATAAGGAATTGCAGTCTTTTTATCATGGGCGCTCAGGCGCGAATTGCTCACATCGCCGTTCACGCTACCCGTTCCTAATGCGAAGCCGACAAGAATGACTAGAAACAGGAGCATAGAATCCTCCTCTACAAGCATTGTTCACCGATGCATTTTACGACTTGCAACAACCCAAAAGCAACACCATTGGCACAAGCAGACTGGTCGGTATTCCTAGAGTTGCACACGAAAGTGAACCTCAGGAGCGTCGGAGTCGTCATTCAAATTGACTACTGCGCAAGGCGTGGTATAATCGAATTGAGCCGGGTCCTCCGACCCCGGCAGTTTTTGTTGTGAGAAAGCGAATGAACACGTTTCGCAGAATAGGTCTTGGTTTTCTTGTAGGAGTCTTCTTTGCTGTGGGCTACGGAGCCAGACTCCACAGCATGGCTCGCCAAGTAGATATTCAAAGCTCAGCGAAGCGCTCGCAGTCAAGCGCGCCAGGCGTGATGGTTGCTGCGGCGAGACTCGAAGGCGCCGGCATCGATCTCAGACCGCTGAGCATAATGGTAACGGTTCTAAAAAGCCTTCGTGAACACTACGTAGATCAGATAACCCCAGAAGACGAAGGCAAGATGGCACGCGACCTGTTGAGGGCAATGCTCGCCTCTCTAGATGATCCCAACACCCGTTTTCTCGATCCCCAACAGCGCAAATTGGCAACCGAGGCCGCACAGGGCAAATTTCACGGCATTGGAGCCGTCCTCGAGATTAAAAAGATCAAGATGGGTGACCTCACAGAAGAACATCTATTAGTAGTTGCTCCATTTGAAGGTGGGCCTGCTGCAATAGCCGGACTGCAACCGGGAGACGATATAATCGCAATCAATGGACGCGACGTGTTGCCTTATAATCCCTACCAGAAAGCCGACAAAATGATAAAGGAAAACCGCAAGAAGCCGGTCGATAAAACCCAGTTCAGAAAGAAAATGGACGCCGAAGCAGAGCGTGTTAAAACCGGCATCCCTATACTCGAAGCTGAGAACCTCCTAACCAGCGAAGACTCCGGAGAAAAGGTGCTTACGGTGAAACGAAAAGGCTCGGCCAAACCGATCACACTTACGATCACACCGCGCGCGTTTACCGTCAGCCCTGTCACAAGCAGTTTCATAGACGAGAACAAGTTGGGTTACGTAAATATAAACTGTTTTACAGCAACTACCTCCGAGAAACTCAGGGCAGCAATACGAGAACTCAACTCAAAAGGCGCCAAGGGACTTGTCATCGACCTACGCAATCTCGTCGGCGGCGAACTGGATGTTGCGCTCGAAGCCGCCGCGCCTTTTATTCCGGGAAAACCATTAGCAATCGAATTAAGATCGCGAAACAGGCAATCGACAATAAAAGTTCCGGACTGCGGCCCCAACGATGTATGGCGCGGTCCTATTGTGGCGCTTGTGAACTACGGAACGGCGCGGGTGTCGGAGGTTCTGGCAGCCGCTCTTAGGGACAACGCTTCGGCCAAGCTGGTGGGTGAGAACACTCACGGCGACTGCTCGGTCGTCACGCTCATTGATCAACCAGACGGATCTGCGATCTCGATGACGACCGGCCTCTTGAAGCCCGTCAAAAGCGCCGCATTCCACGGAAAAGGACTCGAGGTCGACGTGAAGGTAGCCGGGAATGGAAACGCATCCAGCGATCCACAGTTCGAAGAAGCCGTCAAGACACTGGCAGCTATGACTGCTATGCGTTCCGCTGGCGTCGCAACAAGGGCGCGAAGTAGGAGTTAGCAAAAAATGAGGAAACTTCGAATCGAAAAGATCATACTGGCGGTGTTCCTGCTGTTTGTAGCGTTTTTGATTGGCTTCGCGACGCCGGATGTCATAGCAAGCCGCGGCGATCTCGGTCGGTGGATTGCAAGCCTTCAACTACTGCCACAGAGGTTGGAGGACCTTGCCTCACAGGGATTCGACGAGTCGGCTGCCTCTTCAAAGCCCTTACCTATCATCGAGAGCTATTCGGCAACCCTGGAACGGCTCAAGGCCGACTACTACGGAGCCAAAATAGACGAGAAAAAACTGACCTACAACGCCATCCGCGGCATGTTGCACGCGCTCGATGATCCGTTCACCCGCTTCCTCGACCCCGAAGAATACAAGAAGATGCGGGAGGAAAACGAGGGCAATTTCACCGGGATCGGGGCACAACTTGACACCAACGACAATGGAGAAGTCTACGTAAAGGAACCTCTCCCGGGCACCCCAGCAATGCGGGCCGGAATCAAGGCCAATGACGTGATCATAGCGGTCGACGGGAAGCCGATCAAGGATAAGGACATCCAAGAGGTCGTCAAGATGATCCGCGGTCCCGAGGGGACCAAGGTGAAACTTACTCTGCGCAGGCCAAAGGTCTCCAGGTACATAACCAAAGTCATAACCCGAGAGGTTGTGGCATTCCAGATGGTCAAGTGGCGGATGCTTGATGAGAAAAATGGTATCGGCTACGTCAGGCTGTATCAATTCAACGAGAAGTGCGACGAACAATTCGACAAGGCGCTGACCGACCTGGAACGCAAGCACGTCAAGGGTCTGGTTTTGGACCTAAGAGCCAACCCGGGAGGTCTGCTCCAGGCAGCTGTGGACATCGGCAGTCGGTTCATTGAAAGCGGGCCGATCGTAATCATCCAGGAGCGAGGCGGCGAGCGGCGTCCTCTGTATGTCGAAGAGGAGAAGCACAATCATAAACGCTATCCACTAGTGGTACTCGTGGATCAGCACAGCGCTAGCGCGGCGGAGATCGTATCCGGAGCAATCAAAGACGATGGGGTCGGCACGCTAGTCGGCGTGAAGACGTTCGGAAAAGGCCGCGTCCAGACGATAATGCCATTGGAAGACGGCTCGGCCGTTGCGATCACCACAGCCAAGTATCTGACTCCCAACGGCACGGATATCCACAAGAAAGGCATAGAGCCTGATATCAAGGTCGAGGCCACCGAAGACTTCGACCCGAATGACCCCAAGACCGATGTGCAGCTTGCAAAGGCAGTCGACGTCCTCAAGGTCAAAATGGGACTATTGCCTAAAAGCGTGCTCGAGGAAATGAAAAAGACGGCCCAATCACCTAAAGCCGACGCGGACGAAGTTAGCGAGACGAAGGGACCGCTGAACCGAGCTTCAACTGACGAAGTAAAACCCGGAGACAAACCATCCGGCAAAGGCAAACGGTCAGAATAGAAGTCTTTTTGTAAGTTAGTGTTGAGGGAGTTGTGGCAGTAGATGTGACACGCCAGTCGTCCGGCGTATGAGTCAGGACTGTATAAGCAAAGTATTCTTCGCCAGTGAACGGCGGCCAAATCGGATCTATAAACTCAATCGCCACTACTCCAGTTG
>JAOAGX010000068.1 GCA_026415535.1 Armatimonadota bacterium
GTGTATAAGAGACAGGGATGCGAGTCAATCAGGCTGAGCAGTTGAAAGAACTCGAGACAGAAAACACTCGTTTAAAGAGGCTAGTAGCTGATCTTTCGTTGGATAATGCGATTCTAAAGGAGGTGTCTTTGGGAAGCTTCTGAAGCCCGGCGAGACGAAGAACTGCTGTAGAAAAGGCTATGAGCGCGTTCAAGATTTCTCATCGATGCACCTGCCAGACGATTTCACGACCCAGGCCTACCCGGCGTTATGTTCGGAGACGGCCAGGAGACGAGTCGGTTTTGAGTAAGTTAACATCGAAATCTAAAGAAAAATGGCTCGGCAATTTGGGTACAAAGACGCTGTTCATCGAGCCTGGTGCTCCGTGGGAGAATGGTTATACCGAGAGTTTCAACGGCAAAATGCGAGATGAATTGCTGAACTTGGAGATGTTTGACACGCTTTTTGAGGCCCAAATGTTGTTGGAAACCTGGCGGGGTGGAGTATGATCGAGCAAGGCCGCACTCGTCACTTGGCTACAGACCTCCAGCGTCGCAAGCTGTTTGCACTTGATGAGTTGTCTCAAAAAATTGGCACAAACATCGGAAGCTGGTCACGCATTAGTATCTAATCAGAATATGCCACCGGTTTTCGAAGAATTCAGCCGTATTCTCGAAAGGCCTTGCACATAGCCTCAATGTTCTCTCGAGTGTGCCCGCACGCGTCAGGCGAGCCATAGAACATGCTAATCAGACCGCCGTTGTGGGAACCCAATGTATCCACCATACGTTTCACATAAGCTCGCACGTCCTCCGGACTGCCGTAAGCCATCGTTTTTTGGATGTCCACCGGGCACCAGAAAGCCACTTTCCCTCCTACCCGCTCGTTGAGCACTTCTAGCCCGATGTGCTCCTGTTGATCCATCTGTATTACGTTAAGTCCGGCATCTATAAGCAAAGGCAGCAAGTCTAGGATGTGTCCGCAGGAATGTATCCATACGTCCATTCCAAGTTCGTGTGCAAGACTCCAGTTCTTACGATAATGCGGCATGAAGAACTCTTCGATCAGATGGAGGCTTACCATCAGCCTGTCCTGCAAACCCCAGTCGTCGTAGCCCATCACCCCATCACATCCGCAACTGGCCAACATTCGTATGGACTCTCGCTGCGCCGCTGCAAGTCTTTCTATTAAAGCCTTCAAGTCCTCGGGATGTTCATAGTACTCTATGAACATTTTTTGCAAACCGATTAGGTTGTGAGTGCCCTCGTTCAGCGAGTTAAATGGCATTACTCCGAGGCAGTACTTTGGGTTGGAGGATGCGTTGTTCTCGGCAATTGCTCGCCTAGCTTCCTCGAAGTATTTAGGGTTGTTTAAGTCGGGTAGTTGGTAATCGGCTTGGGCAGTTATGTCCTTGATCGGCCAATCTACGGCCTCGCCGTAGCTGCCTTGGCTTCGAGTTTCCCAAGTTATGCCCCAGCAGTCTGTCTTGCGTTTACGGCCATCTTTCGTTGATTCCCATTCTTGGATATCTGGTGGCCCCGGCAACCAGAGCCACAAGATGTCATTTTCCCCGCCGTCGGGGAGAAAATGTGGCATCCTGTCGGGACCGAGGAAGTGAATGGCGCGCTTGACGCGTTCTCGCGAAGTCAATTCGTGCCTCCCCAATTTACCAGCGGAAGTCTCGTGCTGCATCGATCATAGTGTCCACTGCTTTTGGATCTACGTCGCTGGGTATCGGACTACCCGTGCACAGCACGAACGGCGCACCTTTGCCTGACATTGTCATCTGCTCTTGCACCGCTGCTTCTATTTCTTTCGGGCTACCTCGTCTTAGTAGTTCCTCCGAATCCAGGTTCCCAAATAAGCAACGGTTCGGACCGAACGCCGCCCGGACTTTATCCAGAGTTACTTCGGCATTCTTTCGAGGCTGCTCGACCGCAAAGGCGTCTATTTGCAGAGCCGCCTCTCTATCCAAGATGGGGATTACATTCCCTTCGTTCCAAAGTATCACCTTGAGACCTACGGCTCGTGCGGCTTTCGTTATGGAATCCTGGTATGGTAGGGCAAATTTGTCGAAGAGAGCAGGCGATATGATGTCACATGAAGCCCAGGCATCGGCAATAAACACGGCTTCCGCACCTGCGTCTCTGAGCTCACGCATTCTGAGCTGATCGCCCGAGGCATATTTGTCGCAGGTGTAACGGAAGAGCTCGGGCTCGCAACACATAGCTTCCATAGCTCGCTCGAATCCGAACGCATAGCAAGCGCATATGTACGCGGGCGAGTGGTGTGGCAACACAAGGGTATGGTCTCCCAGTTTGTCGATGAGCCTGGTTAGTCCGTTTAAGTATGAGTTTCCCCATCCTTTAAACTCAGGTATCAGCCTATCTGCATCCTCGAATGATTCTATTGTTCCCACTGAGTCGCAGCCCTTAGCGCCTGATTCTCGCTCACGAAGACTCAAGCTGCTTTTAATGATTTCATATTCGACGTCCAAGTTTGTATCTTTGACAATCCAAGAGGAGGAAGTTTCTTCCAGCAATTCAGGTTCTGCGGGGCCAGAGCCTCCGCCGGAGTAGAAAATTATGTCTGGTCGGTGTCTCTCATACAGTTTGATATGAGCTTGGAACCATGTTTCTTCCCCGCCACAAGCAAGTTTCCAAGGTTCGATTTCCGCCGCCTTCCATACATAATCAAAGCCCCATGTGAACAGAGCAACAGGTACCCGCTCCGTCGGTTTTCCAGACAGCGCTTCCAGTGCCAATGCTTTGCTTCCGTCGCAAACAGATTGCATTTTTGCAAGCTCCTAAATTTGGATTTCAAATCCATATTGTCGGCTATCGTAAGTTACTTGGAACTCGGTTCTAAAAAACGTGGTACGCTGGCAAGTGCCAAACGACTTCAACGAGAGACCACGCTGCGCCTAAAGTGTAGTCTCCGAAAACAAGGCCGAGGAAAAAGGGCATTGCTTCACGGAAGAGTTTTAGTCCGCCGTACCTCAACAGCAACAATTTAATCAGCCAAGCTACCACGAACGGGCACCATACCCATACCATACCCGGTCCGACACAATAGCCCAGAGGGTGAAGCGGGAACCAAACCAGCTTTGCTCGTAACCAAGTAAGCAGCAATATCAAACCGGCCGACGCTCCAACTATGCTCCATCTCCCCGTATCTTGCGGAGCACCGACTCCAGAGAACCACTGGTAGCTCTCAATGTTGATCCATCCAGGATATCCTCGGCAGTTAGCTAAAGCACCTTCGCTGTATGCGATTCTGAGGAAGCTCCAGAAGCCGAAAGCGGTTGCCAGAACAACCGACAGGATAATTGGCATTACCAGGCGGCGGAGGTCTATTCCCCTCTCGGCGGCTAACTTGAGTGCTTCCATCTGGTTCGGCATCGGATGGCTGCGCATTCCACGCCAGTAGGCATGGCTTAGTGCACCTAGCGCGGCGTTCGTGGGTCCCAGCGACTCCAGTCCCAAAAGAGGAAAGATTCCTATGGGTCCGACCGAAGTGACGGTGTGCTGAGCTCCAGCCTCTGTCCTTACCCGGGTTATTGCTATAGACACCAGCAGGAACAGTATCACTAGTAATATCGCAAGCCACGCGCTCATACCTGCGGCGCGCCAGAATATGACAAACAGGATTGTGCCGACAAGTAAACCCCAGAAGGCAACTTTGTAGGAGAACGGCTCTCGCGAATCGTCAATGGCTTCCGAACCAAGCGCGCTTCGGACAGCTAAGACGAGATGGTAGCGTGCGCCATATATCAGGGCAATTCCGAACATATACCAAGCTCCTATAGCCTGTTCCTTTGCGAATGGAAAACCAGGGATATCGGCAACTCCGGCCAATCGGCCCGCGATTTCCTGAAATTTCATGAATAGGTAGAAGAACCAACAAGAGAAGGAAACATCCAGCGGTACTAGGAAAGCCAGCCCGATTATCGAAGGCTGGAAGCTTATATATGTCGGCGAGCTCGGAGCCCAAGTTACCGAGTCGAACCTTATTGGAATCGGTCCCGTGGTCAGCGCTGGTAGATTGGGATAGTATTCCCTGAGTCCGTTTAGCATACTCAGACATGCGGCTACTGCGCATCCGCCCCAAAACAACTTCTTGCGAAATATTGACGTAGATAAACTGCTCTCGGTTAGCTCTAGCGGCAGCCTGACGATTGGAAAAGCAAGTTTTGCGTTTTCTGTCCAGGCCTTTCTGAGCAGAACCGTGAGACAAAGCAACATCCAGACAATAATGACTATCAAGCAAGACCAAGACAATAGCGGGATTAGCCACGCCCCCATAAACTCATTGAGCTGTGCACCGCCGCGGAAGAAACCTTTCAGAGCAGTCCTATCGGTCACAATTAGCCAGTTTGGCAGATAGGGGATCAGTCGGGAGTCCCATTCGTTCTGAGAGGACGCAGCCCAGGCGGGCCATGGAATCGAGGTCATAATTCCTATGATGAAGTCGAAGGCGGCGACCGTGCACGACATGACGAGCATTATGTAGACGGTGATCAGTTCGGAAGGTCGAAGAACCAACTTCGGGACTAAGCGAGCCAGCAAGGCATTTGCTGCAAGAAGTACGGCGAGACAGAAAACAGGAGTAACAAATAAGGGGTTCAGTGTCAGAGCATTCAACCAGCGCAGGTCGGCCGCAATTACCCAGTAGACGTTTAACGGTATGAGCAACAGGCCGAGCACTAGGGCCCTTGTTCGTACTGCGGGATCATTTGCACGAACACAGCGTTTGAGGATCTTGCGTGTTTGTGCTTGTCGGGAATTCATGAGATTATTTCAGCGCCTCAGATAATCCGATGACTCCCGGATTACCAACTGCGGCTGCAGAACAATGCCTTGCCTGTCGATATTGGGATTTTCGATGCGCCTACGGAGAAATTCCCAGGCTATTCTGCAAACCTGCTCTATGGGAGTAGCTAAGGTGCTCAGTCTAGGTTCGTGATACTCGGTTTCCGGGATTCCGTCGCATCCCGCTAGCGCTACGTCTTCCGGAACCCTGATCCCTCTTTCGTGCAAGCGGCGGAGTGCCCCTATCATCATCTCATCCGCCGCGCAAAAGATGGCTTCGGGACAACCGTTCTTTTCAAGGTATGTGTCGATGTTTTCGTAGGTCGCCCTGCGAAACTCCGTTGCGGATTCGACAGGCACGTATATAAACTCCGTCGGCAGGCCGGCATCCTTCATTACCGAGACATATCCAACTTGTCGGGGCTCACCCATCCAAGCCTCAGAGCTTGGCCCTAGCCAAGCTATTCGCCTGTTTCCGTTTTCCAGAAGATGGCGTATTACACTGACGGTGCCTGAGAGCAAGTCCACGCCTACATAATCAGTTTTGTCGGACCAAAAAGCGCCGGCGCTTACTGTAGGTTTTCGATCTTCCGGGCTGGTCTGCAAGTAAGCGTCTACACACATGGGACTTTCGAATGCCAAGATGCCGTCCACCGGCCACAGCGCCGAGTTGCGCCACGTGGCGTTTTCGTCTACCAACTCGTCGGTTTCTACAAGCTGGACCTCGTAATTATCTTTGTTTAGAAGTTCTTGAAACAACCATACGGCTTGGGAGTAATATGCGTCGTATACGCCGTATGTCCACAGCGCGATCGAATGTGTCTTGCCCGTTGACAAAGCTCTTGCAAGCGGATCTGGCTGGTAGCCAAGTTTCAGTGCAGCGTTCAGAACCCGTTCACGGGTTTGCGGGCTTACGCGGGATCCGTGCCGACCGCTAAGTACAAGCGATACGGTGGCCGTAGATACACCTGCCATTTGTGCTACGTCGCTGGCTCTAACGCGTCTTTTCATCTAGTACTCCCTCCGACAACAGAGAGTCTACGGTTGTCAAGAAGATACCTCCGTCAACTTGCCGAATGCTTACTGGTCCACTTTACCGTACTTAGATGATCGCAACCGCTTAACTATACCGCAGTATCGCTTTCCAAGTCAACAACGATCCAGTCAAGGGCTATTGCGCAGTGTTAATGCTCTCCGCAAGCGATCAGTATTGCAAGCGCTTAATGTCTGTGCTAGGATGTTAGCGGAGTTAGTAATATGCCTGTTACGCTGTCGGACATTGCTGAAAGGCTGAATTTGTCTACTTCGACGGTCTCAAGAGTGCTCAACGGGCAGGACGACCCGCTGATCTCTAAAGCAACACGCGAACTTGTTGCGGCTACTGCTAAAGAGATGGGCTACAGGCCTAACGCCGCAGCTAGGGCGCTTGCAAAAGGTCGCACCAACGTGGTTGCACTGTGGACTGTTAGCATATTCCCTGTTTTCTACTCCCAGGTCGTCCGGTTGTGCACCGAATCGGTCAAGTCGTCAGGTTACAGCATTCGCGTGGTGGATATTGGACGCTCCGGAGCAAGAGTGGGCTCTATAAATTGGCCGTCAGACGGTGTATTGGCGTTTGACTCTGGCAGCCGTATTGAGCAGTTGATTGCGTCGGCAGGTCACCCCAAGGTTCCAATAGTCAACTTTGGATTGAACTGCGCCCATTCTCTGGACCATGTGAGTGTCAATCTGTTGAAGCCGAGCACAGAGGCTATGCGGCATCTTATATCCTTGGGGAGGAAGCGAATAGCTTATGTTGCCCCGACGGAGTCCGAAGACTTTAAGGATCCTCGTTGCGTTGCCTACTACGACGCCATGACGCAGGCCGGACTTAATGCTGAGTTTGTTTCGTTTGACCGTGTGCCTCCGGCAGTTTACCGATCCGTTGCGAGACAGACCATATGTGGTTATGTACAGGATTCGGGGGTTCCCGACGCCCTTTTCTGTTACGACGACGAAACGGCCATTGGTGCTTGCAGAGGGCTTCACGACTTAGGACTTCGTATACCGGAGGATGTGGCCGTGGTCGGTTGCAATGGCATAGAGGAAACCCAATACCACAACCCGCCGATTAGCACCATAATCGTGCCGCTCGAGGAGATGTGCCGAAGGGCGTGGAGGTTTCTTCAGAATCGCATGATTAATCCCGATCTGCCCATTCAGGAAGCAGAAGTAAAGGCCGTATTTGAGGCGCGCGGGTCCTGATTCTGAGTTAGCGTCGTTCTAAAAACTACGTAATTCTAACTAAAATCACGTCATTCTGAGCATAGTAAAAAAACTCGACGCTACTACAAGGTCCTTCGCTGCGCTCAGGATTAATAGAATTGTGCTCTTTGGAGTGGTGTGTGATCTGCCCCTTGATGCTTCGTGGATGCTCTTAGTCCCGAGTAGGGAAGCGTAATCGGTACGGTATTCGAGCCGAGTCCCGGCCACTCCGACTCGGCTCGATACGAGATATCAGAGATGCCCGCATCGGTCGACGTTGGCCGGCGCGGGCAGGTCGTTTGATCTACTCCCAGCTTGTTGCCAATAGCAACCTTTCTACATTGGAACCAACAAGCTGAAGCGAGCTTATTCCGTCCACAACAACGAAGGTGGTCACGTCAGGCAGCGTACCGCTGTAGACGACTCTCAACGGCACATTGGACCCGTCGTCAATTACGAATCCATTTACCGTGTGATCGAGAACTTGGCCGAAGGTTCTAACCAGTAACCCCACATTGTTGAGGCCGACCCCGTCTGTTATGCCCCGCTGACCCAGCGGCGGTGTTCCAATTAAAGCTCAAACCTTGGTCAATTGTTTTACGGATTGGTCGCTTGACGCTTGTAAGAAGCAAATCATGGTGATACGCTCTGTGCCGAAGGAATTGTTCGCGTAAAGTTCTAAACGTAAACAATACCGGATGCAGCCGCATTTGAATGGCTAAGACGCGATTTGTGCATTAGGCATGTCTTCTTGCACGAGTTACTGGATATTGTCAAAATGACGGTGGGACGCTAAGAAGGAGCGTTAGCTTATGGAAAATGCGTCGATTGGCGAGATTCTGCGAGCAAAAAGGGAAAGCCGCGGTCTTGGGCTTGAAGAAGTGCACGAGGAAACCAAGATCACCGTTCAGAACTTAGCTGCGCTGGAAGAGAATCGGTTCGACGCATTTCCGAACAAGGTGTACGCACGTGCGTTCCTGCGCGATTATGCGAACTTCCTTGACCTTGACAGTGCGTCGCTGCTGGCTCGTTATGAAGATCAATGGGGATGTGCACGTGAGGCGGAAGCACTTCGTGCGGTCGGACGCAGCGCACGACGCGCTGTCTGGTATGCGGTTGTTGTAATTCTCTTGCTTGGCGGGGTGGGGGTCGGTTCCTACATTTGGTGGATCGGTTGCGAACAAGAGAAGCCGGTTCCTCCAATTTCCGACACGCAGCGTACTTCTGTAGCTGCGGACAGAAAAGCTGTTTCGTCTCAGCCGATTCCACATATCACTGATAAACCGAAGCCGTCGCTCGAGAAGCAAGGCGCTGCCGCAGTTTCATCGCCCATACCGGATAAAATCACGCTTGAAGTGACCGCAATTAGGCCGGTTTGGGTTAGGGTAAAATGCGACGGTATGAGAGTTTACGAGGCCATAATGCCTACGAGGGCTTCTAAAAGTTTTGAGGCAAGAGACTCGATCAACATACGTGCCGGAATGGCTGGAGCTGTGCGTATCAAACTGAATGGTGTTCCACAGAAGCCGTTGAAGGGTGGAACGCTCAAACAACCCGGTGAAAAGACATACAGGCGCCAGGACTCAGTGCCTGCTTCTGCTTTGCCCGGGAAACCCTCGTCGTTTTAGCACGATCTTTTCACACTGCCGCGAAGGAATACGCTTGCTAGCGAGCGAAGACCGGAGATAGGAGTTTTGGTTTTCTTTGGCTTGCAGGGAGGTCATCTGGACATGAGAGTGGACATGAGAACATTGGTGCGGCTGATGCTTGTGGCTGCTATGGTTATGGGGCTTACAACTTGCGCGTCGGCCGGCACATGCATCTATGGGCTCAGCGGTTTTATAGAGACGCCTGATGATACTACCGCAGGTCCGAGCGCGGTTACGTTTGCAGGTCGGTATGTTGCCGACCTAGGCGATTCCAAGTTCAATTTGTTGAGTTATGGTGGGACAGTAGGCATCGTGCCTAAACTTGAAGTTGGTGCTGTTGGACTGGACAGCGACGCGCCGGGTGCTTCGGTTAAAGGAATCTTGAACGTTAAGTTTCGAGTAGTGGATGAGTCTCTTGACAGGCCATCAGTTACTATAGGAGTAGTTGATCTGGCGAACAATCTTGGCGACGTGAGCCGTGGAATCGACAAGACAAGCATGTTCTTGATTATAGGTCGCAACCTGTCGAGCATAGCGGAAAATTGGGGTAGTTTGGTGAGCACGCCGCTCAGGGGAACGATTGGAGTCGGCACAGGTGTATACAAGGGCGTGTTTTTTGGGGTGAACTGGTCTCCGTCCAGCAAGATTGAGATAATGGGCGAGTACCTGAGCGAGGGTATTCGCCGAGGTGGCTCAGTGAATGCGGGAGTGCGGGTGAATGTGTTCGGAGGGCTTTCGATTGAGGTTGGAACGCTGGGCTTTAAGGATTTATACGGCGGCGCAAGCTATTCGTTGTCCATGTACTAGTGTGTTTCCAGGAACGAGAT
>JAOAGX010000069.1 GCA_026415535.1 Armatimonadota bacterium
CTCTCAACCTCTTGTACCGGCTTGGCTATGAGGAGTTCAAACGGCTTGGAAACAAAGCTGAGTTCTTCGCCACGCTTCACTCCTGCGGGCGCCTCAATGAGCAAATGGTCAGTATCGACAGCGATTTAAAGCGTATATACATCGACTACACAACTGACACTGTCTACTCAGTGAACACGCAGTATGCGGGCAACACCGCCGGACTCAAAAAACTAGCGCTTCGACTCACTATTCGTAAGGCCGACAGAGAGGGCTGGCTTGCCGAGCACATGTTTTTGATGGGCGTGACCGGACCGGGCGGTAGGAAGACTTACGTAGCCGGAGCGTTTCCCAGCGCCTGCGGCAAAACTTCAACAGCAATGTTGCCTGGAGAAACCATATTAGGAGACGACATAGCCTACTTTAGAGCCGTTGACGGCAAGTGTATGTCTGTTAATGCTGAGGCAGGGATATTCGGTATCATACAGGATGTGAATGCTAAAGCCGACCCGGCAATATGGGAAGTTCTAACAAATCCCGGCGAGGTCATCTTCTCAAACGTGTTGGTTAAGGACGGAAAACCGTATTGGCTTGGAATGGGCGAAGAGATTCCTTCGGAGGGAGAAAACTTCTCGGGCCACTGGTTCGCCGGCAAGAAAGACGCAAATGGCGATCCGATACCACCTGCTCACAAGAATGCTCGATACGCAGTCGCAATGAAGGCCCTTCGCAACTGTGACCCGGAGCTCGACAATCCTCAAGGAGTCGAAGTAAAGGCTATCATGTACGGTGGTCGAGACGCCAAGGCATACGTGCCGGTCCAACAAGGTTTCGATTGGGAGCATGGGATTGTTGCTTACGGCGCCTCTTTGGAAACCGAGACCACGTTCGCCATACTCGGCACGGAAGGAATACCCGAGATCAACTTGATGAGCATTCAGGACTTTGTATCCATTCCGCTTGGTAAGTACGTTCGAAACAATCTCGAATTCGCCGCAAAACTACAAAATCCGCCGCTGGTCTTTGGCGTAAACTACTTCCTAAGGGATGCGGAAGGCCGGTTTGTTAACGGTGTTAGAGACAAGCACGTGTGGGTCAAGTGGATCGAACGACGAGTTCACGGCGAAGTAGACAGCGTGGTTACTCCGACAGGACACATCCCCAAGTACGAGGACCTGCGCCAACTCTTTGCCGAGGTTCTTGGAACAGAATATTCGTACGACGACTATGTAAAACAATTCTCGTTGAGAGTACCAGAAAACCTAGCAAAGGTGGATCGTGTTGAAGCCTTCCATCGAGAGAATGTAAGCGACGCTCCACCCAAGTTGTTTGAAATACTAGATGCACAACGTAAGCGCCTGCTGCAAGCTCAGGAAAAGTACGGAAATCTAATACCACCGGACCGCTTCGCGTGACAAGGCGAAGATGCCGCAAAGATTGTGCGTTTCCGGTGATTCTGCTGCTTAGATGAATCGAATCGCCGGAAACGCTTCTATTTGCAACGCAATTCAAACTAGAATGTTCAGAGTTGGGCCTCACTTGAATGAGGTCGTGCCGTCGGTATAAAGTCGCATAAACAGGATCATCATGCCAATAGTCAAGAGCTCCACAGAAATCAACGGACCCATAGATGAAGTTTACCGGCTCGCAAAGAATGTCGAGTCGTTCCCCGAGTTCATGCCCGATGTAAAGAGCATCAACGTCATCGAACGCAGCGAGGACGGTCGGCGAACTGTTGTCGAATGGGTTGGGATCGTAAAGGAATTCCGCACCACGATCAAGTGGATAGAAGAAGACATTTGGGACGATGAAGCCCGCACGTGTACGTTCAGACTCGTCAAGGGCGATTATTCCAGATACTCGGGCAAGTGGAAGTTCACCGACCTTGGAGAACACACGCGGTTCGATTCTGAGATCGACTTCGAATACGACGTTCCTCTGATCGGTCCACTTATCAAGGGGATAATAGCAAAGAAGATGAAAGATAACGTCGATAATATGCTTGAAGCGATCAAGAAGAAAGTGGAAGGTGTTGAAGGTTGATCGTCGAAGAACTAGTCTGGTGCCGCTGAGTTGACAAGCCCACTTAATCTTAAACCTTCGGCATTCAACCAAAAATGCGCTACGACGTAATAATCATCGGTGCCGGTCCTGCCGGCATCTTCGCTGCCCTGGAGCTAGCGAAAGCACAGAATGTCCGGACAATTATCATTGATCGTGGGCCGGACATCGACCAGCGCGATCGCAAAAACAGTTTGCTATCGGGTTGGGGCGGAGCTGGCGCGTTCAGCGATGGCAAACTTACCCTTTCTCCCGAGGTTGGCGGCCAGCTTAACACACTCTTGCCTGAACCTGAACTTCGAGAACTCCTCCGAGACGTCGACCGAATGTGGTTGGAATACAGCGGACCACTGAAGGTCTATGGTGTTGACCAGGACGCTGTCGCCAACATAGAACACAGAGCGCAACTGGCCGGACTGAAGCTCATCCATTCTGAGGTTAGGCACCTGGGAACGGAAATGTGCCCGTTGGTCCTTACTCGTATGCGCGATGCTCTGCGCGGGAAGGTCGATGTGCGAACAGACACTGGGGTCGAGCACTTGCTGGTAACCACCCGTTCCTCGCCTATTCCTCCCAAGAGAGGCAAACAAAATTCTTCCCCTCTTGCAAAGGAGAAAAAAATAGAAGTTGAGCACACAATCCGGCGAGTATGCGGCGTTGAAACCACGTCAGGCGAGATAATCGAAGCCGATTACGTAATCGCCGCGCCGGGACGGGTCGGCTCAGACTGGCTAAGCCGCGAGGCTGAACGTCTTGAACTCAAGATGGCTACAAACCCGGTTGACATTGGCGTCCGCGTCGAGGTGCCAGCCGCAGTAATGCAAGAGCTAACCGATGCTGTATATGAGCCTAAGCTAGTATACTACTCGAAGTCGTTCGATGATAAAGTCCGTTCTTTCTGCGTGTGTCCAAACGGCGAAGTCGTAGCTGAAAAACACAATGGCGTAGTAAGCGTCAACGGCCACAGCTATGCAAAGAAGAAGACACGCAACACCAACTTCGCCCTATTGGTCTCGACCTCTTTCACGGAGCCTTTCCATGAACCGATCACATACGGCCGCTACGTGGCAAGCCTGGCGAATTTGTTGTCCGGAGGAGTAATCGTCCAGCGGCTTGGGGACCTCGAATCAGGCCGACGCAGCACTGCGGCTCGGATCGAGCGCGGGCTAATGATTCCCACGTTCCCCGAGGCAGTCCCGGGCGATCTAAGCTTTGTTTTGCCCTATCGCCACCTCTCCGGCATCCTCGAAATGCTGCACGCGATGGATACCCTGGCTCCAGGCGTAGCCAGTCGAAACACACTGCTCTACGGCGTCGAAGTCAAGTTCTATTCATCTCGAATCCAGCTTTCGGACAGGCTGGAGACCGAGGTCAAAAATCTGTTTGCCATCGGCGACGGTGCGGGAGTGACCCGCGGACTAGTGCAGTCATCCGCATCCGGCGTCATCGCCGCAAGAGAAATCCTCAGACGTATTGGCGGCTCATAAACTCTCGATAATCAGCCTGATAAATCCGAATCTGGCAAAGACGTCTTCGCGATAATTTTGATATAAACGTACGGATCGGCTATCAAACAAGGGGGAATTTTTTCTCTGGCGGCTAACAAGGAGTAAACAAGCGGAGGTGCATACTATGGGAACCGCATTGGTAGTAATCGCCGGCCTCATCGTACTTATCGTGATCTGGATAATCGCGAGCTACAATCGGCTAGTAAGCCTCAAGAATCGAATCGACAACGCCTGGGCACAGATTGATGTCCAGCTCAAGCGGCGGTACGATCTCATTCCTAACCTGGTTGAGACAGTGAAGGGCTACGCCTCTCACGAAAAAGAAGTGTTCGAGAAGGTTGCGGCGGCCCGAAGCGCAATGATGCAAGCCGAAGGCGTCGAGTCCCAGGCACAAGCTCAGAACCAAATCACACAGGCACTGAAAAGTCTGTTCGCTGTTGCCGAAGCCTACCCAGAGCTGAAAGCTAACGAGAACTTTATGGAGCTGCAACAGGAGTTGTCGAACACTGAGAATAAGATTGCCACGTCGCGAGAAATCTACAACGACATAGTCGCAAGCTTCAACACAATGATCCAGAGCTTTCCATCCAGTCTGATTTCGTCGAGCTTTGGGTTTAGACCGCGAGAATACTTCCCGATGGAAGACACGGCACGCGAAACTCCGAAGGTGAGTTTCTGAACAGAGCCACAGGGTTAGGGATTCGAAGCTGACGAAGAAGCTTTTTCCTCTTCCTCGACAATTGGCTTATAGCTTGTGCCGAAGATGGGAATGCCGGTAGTTGAGCGGATGATTATCCGGGTTTGGATGCCGTCAGTTATCTGAACTTTGTCCGGCCCGAAGGCTATTACGTTGACAAAAACACTCTTTGAACCTTTGAACACCCCTGCCGGTATTGTACAAGTCACAACGTCAGGCGGTAGGAGAACTCTATTTTCGATAAGATTTGCGATCTCGGATCTCGTAAGCGAACGCTCCTCGATTCCAGTCAAAACATCAGGATCAGCGCTTGATGTCCAGTTAATGGACTCGCCGGAAGTACCACCTGTCGCGCTTACCAAGTAGCCGAGCGCTCGAGGAACCGGCCTCCACGAAATTCTCACGGGCTTGGTCAGGTCCGCTTTCTTATGGACACCAACAAGTTCAATAGGATCCAAGAAGTCCTGGTCAGAATCGAGAGTGACCGAGATGCTGCCGCTGAAATTGGTAACCAACTTATATGTACCGCGTGCTGATACGTTGGCTTCCAGCGGCTTGCCAAAATCCGTAGACCAGTAAGCGTGTGAAGTATCGGGAAGCTTTTCAAGCTGTGGAACTTTAGTAGGTTCGTCGGACATTGACACGCGAGGCTGGCCGACCGGAACTTTTTCGGTAGATCCCCAGTAAGTCTTAACCGCGAATCTCGAACCCGCTTCATCTCGGTTGGAAGGCTCGTCCGTCCTCCTGAGATCCACCACAAGAGGTACCGGGTTAGTAAGCTTAAGGCCATCTGGAACGTTAACTTCGGCCTTAGACAAATGGTCGGCCTTGTTGCTCGAATATAGGTCCATTGAGAGCGACCTTACTGCGGAAACCGAATCATCGGATCCGGGTGATACAATTGGCACGCCCGGGAATACTATTCTCGACGTAGTTAGTGCGATGATAAAGACAGTTGCTGCATTCATTAGCCGCCTCTCCTAATTTTGCCCAACCATGATGACTAATATCCTGCCAGCAAAGTTTCCGAGTCTCAAGCCATCGCAATAAGCGCTTCTTACGGTGCCTTACACCTCGGTCTTAGGGTTCAGCCGATTCCTTGGCGCCTTTAACCTTCTTCTCAAGTTCCTTCAATGCATCTAGGATTGGCTGTGGTGGATTCAGCTCGCGGATTTTGGATATGAGACCGGCAGCTTCGTCGTACTTGCCCCGATCAGCAAGAAAGGAAGCTAAAGTGATCAAAGACGTCGTATTCTGAGGCTGAAGTTCGACGAGTTTGCGATAGGCTTTTTCGGCATTGACCAGGTCGCCGCTTTCTTCGAAAGTTGTTCCGGCGGCGTAGTATGCATCAGGCCACTTAGGAGCCATTTTGAGCACTGCCTGGATCGAGTTGAGCGCCGCCTGGTAGTTCTTTCGCCGTTTCTCGACACGGGCTAGTAAGAGTTTGGCAGCCGGGCTATTGGGCGCCATCGACTGCGCCCTGTTTGCATAGGTAAACGCCTTGTCGTAGGTTTTCTCGTCGCCCATGTAGAAATCGGCAAGTGCGGTAACGGGACGGACGTCGTCTGGGGCCTCCTCCACAGCCTTCAAAAGGTCGGCTTCCGCTTCAGAAAGCTTGCCAAGCCCTATAAGTGCAAGCGCGCGACTAGTGCGCAGAGTCGGGAGTTTGGGATCGATCTTGGCGGCCTCGTCGAACGCCTTGACCGCTTCCTCGAATTTGCCGGATCCAGTTAGCGCCACTCCCAACAGAAGATGAGCGTCCGCCTCGCTCGGTCTCAACTTGACGAGCGCCTGCGCTCTTTCAAGCGCCTCGCCTGGCCGACCGGCTCCGATCTGCGAGTAAATTGCCGCACGGAGCTGAAAAGCGTCGCCTGCCCCATCTTCACGCTTAATTGTCGGTGCAGGAGGATCGTATAATGCGGCTGTGTCGATACCGCGCTCACTCAAGTATCGCGCGATTTGTGGCGATATTGCACAACGACCGAAAGAAACGCTTTGCTTTCCGGAACCTATCGTCAGCTTGTTAAGATAAACTCCAACAACGTTGGATCCCCGTGCCACCATTGCTCCATTCGGAATAGGAGAGTCGGGATATATGTCGCTGAGGAAAAGCCAATTGCGCTTGCCGATTTCCGAAAGCGCTGCATTTTTGGCGTTCCACTGACCTACAACAAGCCGATACTCGCTTCCCCTTTTTTCACGAGTGATTCCGTAGACCTCAGTCGGCCACACACCACCCAACGGTTCGCCACTCATAATTTGTCCCAGTGTTGCAGTTGGGGTCTTCGACTTGGTAAACTCGGTGGAAGACGCCAGTGGAGCCGCCGGCAAGCCGGCTATTGGAAGCTTGAGCAGGGCAATTTCGAGCTCCTTATCGTAGGCCCTAAGTTCGCACTGCCAGGCCTGACCTGTGTAGAAAGATATGAAAATTGGCTTGCGGATGGGTTGTTCCACATCTGGCCCCACCTTTTCAATCACAGCATCCGCGGATGCTATCGCCCAGCTGCCGTCTCCCACCACAAAACACGAACTCATCCAGCTAACTGAGTCCCCGAATACACGTATAACGCCGGCGCAGTCGGACAAATTGACAGCAAACGCGTAAGCGCCAGTCACGAACATAACTGTAACGGTCGAGATGAGGACGCGCATAACGGACACCTCTCGAAACATTCTATCTCTAGACGAAGCGGTCCGGAAATATGTTCTGCGGAGACTATAGGCTCAAGGCGAGTGCTATTGCATATAGCGCAGGTCGTCACGATGATCACGTTTTAGTTTTATTGCAACAGCTCCCGTAGTAGTCGGAAAAGCTGCCGGACGCAAAAAGAACTGGTGTTCGACAACTAAGAGTACTTCTGCATTTCGAGCGAGGGAACCCAGCCCACAACTTAGCCTTGCCATATTGACCTCAGACCCGATATGCCAGTGAGCGGGGGTAGCATTCCCCCGCTCACTGGAGTCGCCCGGTTTAGTGCTTGCTTGCGTGTTGAGCAGACTTCTCAGAACTCTTTGGAAACCCCTACACTTATGAAACGAGCTGGAACCCATGAGTCAGTTACTCTTTGGCCGGAATCCCAGCGGTACTGGAGCGTCTGATTGTTGTCGAATATGTTGTAGATATTCACATAAAACTTCTGACCTATGCCTGACCAGCTGCGTGGCAGATCAACTGAGAACCCATAGCTCACGACCAACCATGGTCTTGCGCGCATGGCCGTGGCTGGATCGCCAAGATCGAAACGACCGCTGCCGTAGTCTGTTCGCAGAGTATGTGACCAACGCCCGGCCTTAAAATCGGTAACTAATGACAGGGTATGGGTCTGATCCCAAGGCGTATAATACAACTCATCAACGTAGCCTAGATCTGCTCGGTTTGCCTTGGTCCTCTGATAAGTGTAGGAAAGCCAACCTTGCCAGTTGTTCGACATCCTCTTACGGAACAGAATTTCCAATCCGTCGGACCGACCCTTCCCTAGGTTAGTGTAGGTGGATACATACGTGTTGGGATCGACGAAGGTTTCACCGAGGTTTTCGTAGATCGCCTTGAAGGGCGTTATACGAATCGCTGCGCTCTCAGATAACTGCCTTTCAAAGGAGAATTCAAGGTTCGTACTTAACTCCGGGGCCGTAGCTCCAAGTCCCGGCATCATTACCTCCCAAGGTGCACCTAAAGGTGCGGCATCAGGATCGATATATCTTTTCTGTACAGAAGAGGAAGGTACAAACTTCACATACTTACCCCAGCTTAGTTTCCACACAGTTCGATCGTCCGAGGCAAATGACAAGCCGAACCTTGGCGTCGTACGAGCCTCGGTGACATCTGGTATTGGCTCACCTGAGTAACCCGCGCCAGGCACATACTTGTTGCCCGTTCGGTCGTAGGTTATACTTTCGTGTCTAATGCCAACATCGAGCGTCCATTTGTTCGCCAACCTGATCTGATCCTGCACGTAGAAATCGGCTTGTGACGTGTTGACATCCGCGCGGTATAACGGCATCCCTGGATACAGGTAGTAATCGTTGTCAGAGGCCATAATAGAGCCACCGACCTTGAGTAAATGCCTTGGAGTAACTTGACCAGTGTAGTTGATCTGCAGACCAGTTCGAGCCGACGCAATCCTCGCGTAGACGCCGAATTTGCCCATCAGGTTTTGTTCTATATCGGTCGTGAGGTGATAAGGCCGAATTGAGATGAACGAGCTCGGGCTTAAGTTACGACTCCAGGTTACGGCCGTTACAGTGTAGCTTTGGCGCATGAAGTCAAGTTCGTGTGGCGTTGGGAGACCGTTATCACCTGTATCGTGGTAAGTGTCCGTGTTGCCCAGAACTGACCCTGAAAGTGCTAGGAAAGAAATGTTGTTGTGCCTGGTAGGCCAAACAAGCTTAGCAACCGCATCATAGTATTCCTGTCGCTTGAGCACTGGACCGTCGAGGTCGGTTACCTGCGCTGCTGCGCCGACATAGTAATTGAACGTATCCGCCGAACCTCCGCCGAACTCTACTTGTCCGTCACGGTATGCAGTGTTTCCACCCTCAAAACTCATCCTGACTCCTGACAAATCGGCACCTGTCTTCTTAACTTCGTTGAGAACTCCCGAAATGGCGTTGCCGTACTCCGCTCCGAACCCACCCGGATAAACCTGGAACTTGCTTACACCTGTGGTGAAAAGGTTTGTGCCAAACATGCCAGTGTTGGGATCGGTGATGGGTATACCTTCAAGATACCAACCGGTCTGGTCTGCCTTGCCGCCACGAACGTGCATCTGACCGCTGCCGTTCGGATCAATTGTTATACCCGGCAAAGCACTTATCACGCCGGACGCTGTTCGGATACCGGTCGGATCCAGCCTTGTAAGCTGCTCCTGTTGAGCTGTGATTAGGTTTAGGGTATTGACCACGTTGGCCACAATCATTGGCCTAGACCTCGTCACGACAACCTCTTGCTCCCTAGTAGCTTCCTCCTCAAGACTGAAAATCACCTGGGAATCCTCATCCATTGCCACTTGGATGCCGCTCAGCGTCATTGTTGCGAACCCGACCATCTCTGCGCGAATCTTGTACTCGCCTGGAGGCACGTTCGTTATCGTGAACATTCCCGCTGAATCTGTAACCGTCGAGAGATTTGTGCCTTCAATGATGACGTTTGCTCCTGACAAGGGGGTCAGGTCCTTCGCGTTCTTTACGAACCCGCTTATGATACCAGTCGTGCCTGCATCTGTCTCTT
>JAOAGX010000070.1 GCA_026415535.1 Armatimonadota bacterium
CCCATAGAATAAGCTAGTCCTGCGAAGACGGGATGAACGCTGCCGACTAGAAATTTGTCGGGAAAGCGCTTCCTCCAAACCCTGCTTGCCTCTTGTTCGCAAGTTTGGGAGGCTGAAGAGTTCGGTTCGTCTTGGGGCATTGCCCCTTCATTACCCTCCTCTGTGAGAGGAGGAGAAGGCGGGTCTAGGTGTGGGTGAGTACGTTTAAGCCACTCATCTGCCTCGGCCTTGTTTCGTGGCGGATCAATGTTGGCTCCCTGGTGATCCATGCGGGCCTTTCCGATTTGGCTTTTGGGAAGTAGCCAGTGGCCTTCCTTGTGGAAGACCCACTCTTCACCGCTTGAGTTGTCTATGAAGTATACGTGCGCTTGGTCTTCGTGAGAATAAGTCTTCCCTTCCAGCCTGTGAGACGAACCGTGGGTTGGAATGACCCAGTCGGGGTGGTGGCGGTCTTCTATGGCTTCGAGGACCTTCATTCCCATATCGCCGGGCCCGTGTAGAACCTCCCAAAGCGGTAAGCCAGTCAGTTTCCAACCGTATTCCGCACCCCAAAAAAGGGGAGCCACCGGTATTGTGTCAACTTCGCGCCCTTCCAGCGCCGCGTAGATGCGTTCTCGTGATGTCATATACTTCTACTTCGCGCACTGAGTCAAGCCGTCCTGCTTTGCTCGGCCATTCGCGAAAAACCGATTCTCCATCGATTCCAAGCATTATTATGATGGCGTCTTGCGGATTCAACGCCAACATGAGCAATTCGGGCTTAACGAGTATTTCCATCCAATGCCGAGATTTTTCGCTCAGCTCAGAGTGACATGGCATTGGCATTACTGGAGCAACAGTCGTGGTCGAAGAGTGCTCTTGGTTCAGGGGTATAGGATTGGCGTATAACTCGGGTCTATGTTTCGTCGAAACGGCTTGGTGCGCCAACCCAGCTAGTATTCTTCAAATGTCCCGAATACTCTGATGCTAGTCGAGAATTCGTTTTCCCCTGAGCAGCTTGACGATCAGATTGACGCACTCATCGACTGAAAGACGACCGGACTCCAGTCTCAATTCAGGACTTTCAGGCGGTTCGTATGGTGAGGAGATGCCAGTAAAATCGGGTATTTCGCCTGCACGAGCTTTGACGTATAGGCCCTTGGGGTCGCGTTGTTCGCAAATTTCTATTGGAGTGTCAACGAAAACCTCAATGAATCGGTCTTCGCCTATGATATTGCGAGCGTTTGCACGGTCGGCGCGAAACGGGGATATGAACGAAGTGATCACGATCAGGCCGGCCTCGTTCATAAGGCGAGCAACTTCGGCGACGCGACGGATGTTTTCCGAGCGGTCAGCCTGCGAGAACCCGAGGTCGCGGTTGAGTCCCTGGCGTATGTTGTCGCCGTCCAACACGTAGCAGGCGCGGCCCTCTTCCACAAGCTTATTTTCCAGTGCGTAAGCGATTGTCGACTTGCCGGACGCGCTAAGACCGGTGAGCCAAACGGTGACGGGTCTCTGGCCGAGGGCCATTTCCCTGTCACGCAGGGTTACATGGCCGGGGTGACAGGTAAGTTGGCGATTTTCGATGTCAGATATGGTCCGTGCGTATGTGTGAGCGCGGTCAATGATAAGACCTGCTCCGACCGTGAAGTTCGTTATAGGGTCAATCACGATGAATGATCCTGTGTGGCGACTTCGGGAGTATTCGTCGCATAGGATCGGTCGAAACAGGTGCATAGAAACGCGCCCGATCTCGTTTAGGCCTAGTGTTTTTACCTCATTTCCATCCTCTCTCCCACTGGCAGAGTAATGAGTCCCAACGCGGTGTAGGGTGTCGGGGTCGATGCGGTAGAGTAGCTCGGTGAATCGGCCTCGGACTATAGAGGTAGTATGTTTGACTACGTACTGGCGGTCAAGGCGCATCGGGTCCTCGTGCATCCATACCAACATCGCCTCCACGTCGCGTGTTACCCAAGGAACGTTTGCCGGGTGAGCGAGCATGTCCCCGCGACCGATGTCCAAGTCGCCTTCCACGCAGATTGTGACCGACTGAGGAGGAAATGCGTATTCCACATCTTCGAGGCCGTTTATAATGCGGGTAACTCGCGTTCGCCAGCCCGACGGCAGTACAACAACTTCTTCTCCCACCCTTACTATTCCGGAAGCTACCGTGCCCGAATAGCCTCGGAAGCTACCATGTGGTCGAAGAACATATTGTACGGGGAAGCGTAAGTCTATCAAGTTTTGATCGCTTGCAATGTGGACAGTTTCCAAATGAGCGAGCAAAGTGGGACCGTTGTACCACAGCATGTTCGCGCTTCGCTCGACAACGTTGTCCCCCTTGAGCGCGCTGATCGGGATGAATTCCAAGTCGGTCACCGGCAGCTTTGCGCAGAACTCGGCGTATTCGGTGCGAATCGACTCAAATGCCTCGCGCGACCAGTCGACCAGGTCCATCTTGTTTATCGCCACTACGATGTGCGGAATACCTAACAACGAAGCTATGAACGCGTGGCGGCGCGACTGCGTAGTGACTCCGTTGGTAACGTCGATCAGTATCACGGCCAGATTGGCTGTGGACGCGCCAGTGACCATATTGCGAGTATATTGTTCGTGACCGGGTGTGTCGGCGATTATGAACCGACGCTTCGGAGTGGAGAAGTGTCGATAGGCTACGTCGATTGTAATCCCCTGCTCGCGTTCCGCCTTTAGGCCGTCGGTCAGGAACGCAAAGTCAATTTCCTCTCGACCGGCTGAGCGCGAGTCGCGCTGGAGTGAGGCGAGATGGTCCTCGTAGACGGCCCTAGAGTCGTGAAGCAATCGACCAATGAGGGTGGACTTGCCGTCGTCGACACTGCCGGCGGTTGTGAACCGCAACAAGTCAACTCCTTGAGCCTGTTTCAACAATTCGTCTGAGGTCGGCATCTTTTCACGTCAACAAAGCACAAAGGTATGAAATATAATCTGAGCTCGAAAGCCCTACATGTACAGAGCTTGTACCCCAAAACTGCTTTTCGGCGCTTCGCAGCTCGAATCCGTCAGAAGTAACCCTCGCGCTTTTTCTGTTCCATCGACGAATCCTGGTCGTGGTCGATAAGCCGCGTAATTCTTTCAGAGTGACGAACGGTCATCATCTCCTCGATGATTTCCGGCACGGTCTTCGCAGACGAGCGCACTGCCCCGGTGCACGGATGGCAGCCGAGTGTACGAAACCGGCACATTACGATCTCAGGCTTTTCGCCCGGTTCGAGCCTGGTTCCTTCGTAAACCGGGATCAGCCGGCCATCGCGCACGACCATTGGCCGCTCCGCCGCAAAATACATAGGCACAACTGGAATCAGTTCCTTGTATATGTACAGCCAAACGTCTAGTTCCGTCCAGTTCGAGAGCGGAAAGACTCGGATCGACTCACCTTTGCGTATGCGCCCGTTATATAGATTCCAAAGCTCCGGTCTTTGATTTTTTGGGTCCCACTGACCATGTACGTCTCTCAACGAGTAGACCCGTTCCTTGGCGCGGGATTTCTCTTCGTCGCGCCTCGCGCCGCCGAATGCCGCGTCGTAGCCGCCTTCTTCAAGCGCGTTGAGCAGCGCCTGGGTTTTGAGAATGGCACAGCATTTGACCGTGCCGAGCTCCCACGGGTTCACCCCCTGGGCTATTGCCTCTTCGTGACGGTAGACGCGCAGGTCTGCGCCGATCTCTCGACAAAATCGATCGCGGAATTCATACATCTCAGGAAACTTCATTCCAGTGTCCACGTGCAGAAGTGGAAACGGAATCTTACCCGGATAGAATGCCTTCTGAGCGAGTCGGACCATCACAGATGAGTCCTTGCCGACAGAATAGAGCATCACCGGACTCTCGAACTCTGCCGCGACTTCTCGTATGATGTGGATACTTTCCGCTTCAAGAGTTTCCAGATTGGATAGGTGGAGCTTTTCCATCAGGAGGCCCTAGTTAACGGGAATACTGAAGGTAAGAAAGCACGAAAACATAGTCCAAGAATGTAATTCGGGACCGGATTGATTCGAGCGTTTGCGTGGTCGATCCGACGGTACATAACGGTATCCTGAATGTATGTTTGGGGAGATCGGACGTATCCAGCATAAGTCAGGGTTTATTCTTGGTTTTTCGGCTATCGCGACAGACGCCTTTGGTGTTCACTTGATTACCGCAGGTTCCTCAAAGACGAATTTGCTCAACTTGGCGTCTTTGGTGACTTCGACCGGATACTTTCCGTCGAGACAGGCGCAGCACAGTTTGTCTTTTTTGACTCCTATGGCGCGGATAAGCCCTGCCAAGCTCAGATAGCCGAGACTGTCCGCGCCTATATACTGCCTGATTTCTTCAACCGAAAGCTTAGCGGCGATCAACTCGTTTTGGTTGCATGTGTCGATGCCATAAAAGCACGGATACTTGTAGGGCGGCGAGGCAATGCGTACGTGTACTTCGACTGCGCCGGCCTCGCGTATCATTTTGATGGTTGGACCAATAGTGGTTCCCCGGACGATGGAATCTTCGACCATAACAACTCGCCGTCCAGACAGGCTCTCTTTAAGAGGTGTCAACTTCATCCTCACGCCCAATTCGCGCATTCGCTGGTCCGGTTGGATGAACGTGCGATGTATGTAGCGGTTTTTGATCACACCTTCCGCATAGGGAATCCTTGAAGCCTCGGCGAAACCAATCGCGTGAGGTGTTCCGGTGTCGGGTATAGGGAAAACGATGTGTGCGCCATTTGCCGGATGTTCTTTGGCAAGCTCATGCCCCATTCGTCGGCGCGCATCGTGCATGGTCCTGCCGTACATCCGACTATCAGGGCGAGCGAAGTAGACGAACTCGAAGACGCAAAGCGCGTTTCCTTCCTTGGGGACGGCTTGGTGCTCAGTGAAGCCTCGCTCGTCAAGGATGATCATCTCGCCGGGTTCGACCTCGCGTATGAATTGAGCGCCGATGGTGTTGAGCGCACATGTTTCGGAAGCTAGAACATAGTGAGTGCCGTTTAATCGGCCAATACATAAAGGTCGGATGCCGTAAGGATCTCGGATACCGATAAGCTTGTTACGCGTCATAACGAGGACCGCATACGCGCCGCGGATACGCTCCATAGTTTCGATTACGGCATCCTCGATTGAGCACGCCGACGAATTGGCAATGAGCTTGATTATGACCTCGCTGTCATTAGTCGTCTCGAAGTCTATTCCACTCTCTAGCATTTCATTGCGGATCTCGCCGGCGTTGATCAGGTCTCCATTATGCGCGATTGCAACCGGTCCCAAATCACAATCCGCAAGCATCGGTTGCACGTTGCGCAACACACTGGAGCCCGTGGTGGAATAACGTGTGTGCGCAATTGCTATGTGCCCTGTCAGCTCGACCAGTCGATCTTCTTGGAAAACCTGAGTGACTAGGCCCATATCGCGGTGCATTCTGATGCGACGGCCGTCGGATACAGCTATACCCGCACTTTCCTGACCGCGATGCTGCAGAGAGAATATCCCAAAAAATGCAACTCGCGCGACGTCTTCGCCCGCGCCGTACACGCCGAACACGCCGCATTCTTCAGCTATTTCCGGCTTGTCCAGACAGATCATTGTGCCCCCGAAGGAAGATCGAGAAATCACGAAAAGCGTTTTCGCGATCAAGCCCCTTCCATCTTTCTGGCAATTGCCCCGCGCCAGATAGACTCGATCTCACTTATTTTGACGTTGATGACGGGCACGTCGTTTACCGAGACCTGCAAAGTATCACCGCCGACCTTTCCAAGAACGGTCATTTCTACTTGCAGGTCGTCGATTATTTCCATCATCTCGCCCAGTTTCGCTGCTGGCAGAGAAACTACGATTCGCGACTGCGTTTCCGAGAATAGTGCTGCCGACGGTGCGCAGTTTGCCAACAGCGAAATCGACGCGCCCACATTCCCCAATATACAACCTTCGGCAATAGCAACCGCCAAACCTCCATCCGAACAATCGTGAGCTGATTTTAGAAGCCGACGATCTATGGCGCGGAGAACGGCCTGATGCACCCGTTTTTCCCGGTCAATGTCCAGGATTGGAGGCCTGCCGACTGCCAACCCGTGGATTGTATTTAGATATTCGCTGCCGCCGAGGGATTCGATGTCGCAAGGAGATTCTTCTCTGTGTTCAGAACGGCGAGGTTTGTCACTATAAGTCTGGTGAGAGGCTTCGTTGGCTCGCCAGCCGGAGACAAGAACGATCACATCGCCCTCGTCCTTGAAACCGGATGTGCAGCGCTTGTCCACATCGTCAATTAAGCCGAGCATGCCGACGACCGGGGTGGGGTAGACTGCCATCTCCGGCGTTTCATTGTAGAAGCTGACGTTTCCACTGACCACTGGCGCTTCAAAGAACTCGCATGCATCTGCCATTCCTTCAACAGCTCGCTTGAATTGCCAGAACACCTCCGGTTTCTCGGGGTTACCGAAGTTGAGGCAATCGGTGACGCCCATTGGTCTCGCCCCGGTGCAGGCGAGATTGCGAGCCGCTTCAGCTACGGCGATTTGCGCACCTACGTAAGGATCCAGATAGCAGTAGCGGCCGTTGCAGTCGGTCACCAGCGCGATTGCCTTTTTCGTTCCTCGAATTCGGAGCACAGCAGCATCCGAACCAGGCAGAATAACGGTGTTGGTTTGGACCATGTGATCATACTGTTGATATACCCACTCCTTTGATGCGACCGTCGGCGCGCCAAGAAGTTTGATAAGAACCTCGTTGTAGTCCGATGGCTCCGGAATTGATGAAAGGTCATAGTCGCGAACGCGAGCAAGGTATTCGGGTTCTTCGGTCTCCAGCTCGTAGGTCGGAGCCTCCTCGGCAAGCGATTTGGCTGGAACCTGGGCTACAAGGTCGTCTCCGTCGTAGACGCTGACCAGGCCATCATTAGTAACCTCGCCGATTACCACGGCATTCAGGCCCCATTTCTTGAACACCGCTGCGACCTCATCCTCGTGGCCTTTTCGAACGATCGCCAGCATCCTTTCTTGGCTTTCGGAGAGCATTATCTCGTATGGAGTCATTCCGGTTTCGCGAAGCGGCACCTTTCTTACGTCGATTCTCATTCCGGTCCCGGCCTTTGCAGCGGTCTCGCAAGTGGAGCAAGTAATTCCGGCGGCCCCCATGTCCTGTATGCCCACAATGAGACCGGTCTTGAGCGCTTCTAGAGTAGCCTCGATCAAGCATTTCTCAGTGAAAGGGTCACCGACCTGAACGTTTGACTTGCGGCTTTCGGATTCTTCGGTCAGTTCGACAGAGGCGAAAGTGGCGCCATGTATGCCGTCGCGCCCTGTGCGCGAACCCACTAGCATTACCGAATTGCCTGGGCCTGAGGCGCGTGCGTAAGCAACGTCCTCGTGTCTCATAAGGCCGACAGCCATAACGTTTACAAGACAGTTGCCGGTGTAACAGTCCTCAAAATAGACCTCTCCGCCGACGGTAGGCACGCCCACGCAGTTGCCGTAGAACGCTATACCGCCTATCACGTGTTCGAACAAATATCGATTTCGCGCGATATCCAATTTGCCAAAGCGGAGACTGTCCAAACACGCTATGGGTCGAGCGCCCATCGTGAAAATATCGCGCAGAATGCCGCCTACGCCTGTCGCCGCGCCTTGAAACGGTTCAACAGCCGACGGGTGGTTATGGCTTTCCATCTTCATTGCGATGCCTAGTCCGTCGCCGATATCTATGATGCCGGCGTTTTCCAGTCCCGTTCCGTCTATAGCCTCGCGATACTTCTTAAAAAGTCTTAGCACGGGTCTCGAATACTTGTATCCGCAGTGCTCGCTCCACATCACCGCGTACATGCCGAGCTCGGTGAACGTCGGATGCCGCCCCAGAACCTCGACGACTTTGCGGTACTCATCGTCGCTCATGCTCATCGGTCGATAGACCTCAGGCGGGATCGGGACAGTGTTGTAAACCGTTCTACTTCCGGGTTCTGTCGTCACAACCACTACATATCACCTCGAGTTGTGGTTTGAGAGGTTCTTCGGATCTTCAGACCGCCAGACTTGAAAACTACAAAAACTCTCGCTCCTTCAAGTTCTCAAACTTTCCACGATAGACTTGAGTATTAAAACCCCATCAGTGCTGCCAAGAACCTCTTCGACGGCTCGTTCTGGATGCGGCATCATGCCAGCCACATTGCCGCGGTCGTTGATGATGCCTGCGATGTTGTTTAGTGATCCGTTTGGGTTTGAGGACTCGGTGACGTTTCCCTCGTCGTCGCAGTAGCGAAGAATTACGCGATTGTTGTCTTCAAGTGACTTAAGCGTATCCGGATCGGCGTAGTAGTTACCGCCGTGATGAGCGATTGGGATTCGCAGGACCTGGCCGGGTTCACACAAGCGCGTGAAGTCACTGCCGGTGTTCTCGGCTCTGACGTTAACATATTTGCAAATGAACCGCAGGCCGACGTTCGGAATCAATGCGCCGGGCAGCAACTGCGCCTCACATAGTATCTGGAAGCCGTTGCATATTCCTATAACGCGACCACCTTTATCGGCGAAATCATGCACAGCATTCATAACGGGACTGAACCGTGCAATGGCGCCAGTCCTTAGGTAGTCGCCGTACGAAAAGCCGCCTGGTAGGATGATACAGTCAAATCCGGATAGGTCGGTTTCCTGATGCCAAATGTACTCCACCGGCTGTTTCAGAACGTCGCGAACCGCGTAGTAAGCATCCTGGTCACAGTTCGAGCCGGGGAATTGTATCACGCCGAATTTCATCATCTGTTGCACTCCGTGCCCCAGCTTCAGTTGTCAGCTTGTTCGACTGATAGCTGATGGTTATCTTTCTATCTCGAACCTATAAGTTTCCGTGTTGGGGTTCGCTAGAAGCTTGCGGCACATTTCGTCTACGTCTTGCTCGAGCCGGTTGTTGCTGTCTTCTATTTCGAGCTCGATATACTTGCCGATCCGAACGCCAGTCACGTTCGAGTACCCCAGGTTCTCTAGTGCTCCCTGGACAACCTTGCCTTGAACGTCCAGAAGTGAGGGTTTGAGAGTTACATATACGTTGACCTTAGCCATCGTGGCAGCCTTTCTCTAATCGCAAAAGCCGGAATACAAAAAGTCCAATAAGCCGCGAACATCACCGCTCGTTGATTGCGTAGCGCCTTTGGAGTAATCCTTAAACCAAAGCTTTGGATGCGCCATGCTACACATTCAAGACTGTGGATATCATACTATCTATTCCAAGGATGGTAGTGCGCTAAATGCCTAGCCTAGCAAACACCGTGTCCACGTTTCTTAAATGATGCTCCAGATCGAAGCACTCGTCCAGTTCAGCCGGTGTTAGCCCTGTCTCTTATACACATCTCCGA
>JAOAGX010000071.1 GCA_026415535.1 Armatimonadota bacterium
GCCGAGGAGTACTACAATCAGCGCGTCAGGGCTGTGCGGATGTGGACAACGTTCTTCCCGACGGTGGAAATGATCGTTACAGCCGGACAGGTAGCGATTTGGATTGTGGGGCCTCTTCTGATTCTCGCGGGAAAGGCAACCGTAGGTACGATGGTTATATTCATTTGGTACGCAAATATGATGTATCAGCCGGTTGGAAGCCTAACTCGCATTCAGGATACTATTCAGCGTTCCCTTGCTGCTGCGGAGCGTATATTCGAGATCATCGACGAGGAGCCTGTTATCAATGATATGCCGGACGCGATCGAGATGCCGCGCAACCAAGGTTGGGTCGAAATCGACCACGTGGACTTTCGCTACGATGAGGGAGAGGAAGTCCTGCGCGATGTGTGCATAAAAGCGGAACCGGGCCAGATCGTGGCACTAGTGGGCCGATCTGGCGCCGGCAAAACGTCTATTGTCAATCTTATACCGCGTTTCTACGATCCGACGGCGGGTAGGGTCCTGATCGACGGCTTCGACGTGCGATACGTCAAGCAAAATTCGCTCAGAAGACAGATCGCGATGGTTCTGCAGGACACGTTTCTCTTCAACGGCACTGTACGCGACAATATCCGCTATGGCAGGCTCGATGCGACCGACGAGGAGATCGTCGCAGCCGCGAAAGCCGCCAACGCTCACGAATTTATCGAAGCTTTGCCGAACGGTTACGACACCGAAATAGGCGAACGTGGCGTCAAGCTTTCAGGCGGACAGAAGCAGCGGGTTGCTATTGCTCGCGCAATTCTTTCCGACCCGCGTATACTAATTCTTGACGAAGCCACCTCGTCGGTCGACTCAGAAAGCGAGTATCTTATTCACCGCGCTATGGATCGCCTCATGGAGGGTCGCACAACCTTTGTCATCGCGCACCGACTTTCAACCGTAAAGCATGCCGATCAGATCATCTGCCTGGAGTTTGGCCGGGTGACCGAGGTTGGCGACCACAAGTCACTCCTTGCTCGGAACGGCACTTACTCTCAAATGTACGAGATGCAGTTCCGGTTGGACGATGAGCTGTGCTAGCTGGTTTAGCTCTCCAGTCTTCTTGCTACGTCTGGCCAGTTGACAAGATTCCACCACGCCTCTACCCATTCGGCGCGCCTGTTTTGATACTTGAGATAATAGGCGTGCTCCCATACGTCGATAATCAATAGGGGCGTGAGGCCCATTACAGTTTGCTTCTGGTGGTTCTCAATATTTACGATATAAAGTCTCTTGAACTGAGGGCTCCAGCCCAGCAGCGTCCACCCGCTTCCCTCGACTGCAGCTGCGGCCGCGCTGAACTGCTTCTTAAATGCGTCGAAGCTGCCGAAGTCGGCCTTTATCTGGTCGGCAAGTTTGCCTGTTGGTTCGCCGCCAGCATTCGGGGCCATATTTTCCCAAAACAATGTGTGCAAGGCATTGCCCGAAGCGTGAAACGCAAGCTGCCTCTCCCAGTGCTGTATGAGGCTAAAGTCTCCAGACTCTCGCGCAGCTGCAAGCATCTCTTCAGCCTTGTTCTGCCCGGTCACGTAGGCTGCATGATGCTTGTCGTGATGGAGACGGACAGTCTGCTCGTCGTAGTATGGTTCGAGAGCGTTGTAAGCGTAAGGAAGAGGTGGTAATTCGTGAGCCATTTTGTTCTCTCCTTTTGACTTGATGTTTTTTATTTGGGTTGGCAGCCCGGCAGCTACTGCCGCAACGGAAACTAGGAACTCTCTTCGTGTGATCAATGCCGGTCAACTCCTCTTCAGGCTTGATTCTGCGTGAGCCTGCGCCGTTATGTTACCCGCTTATTGGCCTGTTAAACCGCTGAGTCTGTTTAAATTTCCAGCTTCCTCATTTGACGGTGTATTGATACTTGCCGGGCTAGATCGGGTGCGCTCTATAAGCAGGCAGGTCAAGTTTCCAGAGGGTAGGGCCAAGCTGCCAGGCCGCCTTCCATAAACGCTACTTTCGTGAACCCTTCGCCTTCTAGTATCCTCTGTGCCTCCCAACCGCGCAGGCTGACCTTGCAGAATGTGATAATTTCCTTGTCGCGAGGCAATTCTGCGGCGCGCTCGCGGAGTTTCCCAAGCGGGATGTGCACAACGCGCTTATCCCTTAAGGCCATTTCCTCGAACTCTCTCAGTGTTCGAACGTCCAGCAGCACGAAGTCATCACCCACGTCAATTCGCCGTTTGACTTCGACGGGACTATAAGACTTTGCAAGCCCTACCAGCTTGTTGTCAATTACGTTGGCGGCATGCTGGAGAATGTCCACGGCCGAGGAATAAGGCGGTGCGTAGCCCAAGTCCAGGCTCGAAAGGTCCCTGACGTTTGCTCCGAACGAAATCGCTGTTGCTGCCACGTCGATCCGTTTAACCACGTCACCTGGCCCTACTGCTTGTAGGCCTAGCACCCTACCCGTTTCGGCTTGCGCAACTAGCTTTAGGATCACGGGTTTAACTGTCGGATAATAGTGGGCGCGGTCAGGTCCCGGCACCAAAGCCGTCACGTACGGGATACCCTGCTTCTTGCAGTCCGACTCCGACAGTCCAACCCGTCCCACGTTGAAGTTAAACGCCTTGAACACAACCGTCCCCAAAACTCCTTCGAATCTCGACGAACCTCCCGTCACGTTGTCCCCGATTACCCGACCATGCCTGTTGGCCGTTGATCCTAGCGGGACATATATAGGACGGCCGGTAATCCGGTTGACGTTCTCCACACAATCGCCGCCGGCATAGATAGATGGATCCGAAGTCTGCAGGAACTCATTGACTTTGATCGCGCCGGTTTCGCCGATCTCAAGCCCTGCATCTATAGCGAGCTTGACGTTGGGCTTGACGCCAATCGCAACCAGGACGAGCTGGGCGCTCACACGGCCCTTGTCGGTGATTACTGCACTCACCGTGTCGTCGTCGCCCTCAATCGACTCGACGCGCGTTCCGGTCATCACTGTTACGCCCTTTGAAATGATGTGCTTTTCGAGATGAGCCGCTACCTCGGGGTCGAGCAGGGCCGGAACTACGCTTGGTAACATCTCGATGACCGTCACGCACAAGCCGTTTGTGACTAGCGCTTCCGCAACCTCCATCCCGATCAGCCCAGCTCCTATAATCGCTGCTTCTTTGCATCCGTCGGCGACCGCCCTTTTGATGCCTTCCGCATCGTAAGGGTGACTGAGTCGGAAGACACCCTTTAGGTTTGCACCCGGAAACGGCGGCACAACCGCGTCCGCACCGGTTGCGAGCACCAATTTGTCGTAGGGGACTTCGTTTTTCTCTCCTGTCTCGATCGAGACTATCTCGACTACCTTGCGGTTACGATCAATACTCTCTGCTAACGTTCGGCTCATCACATTGACCGCCTTCACGCTCTTGAAAAAAGCTGCGTCGCGTAGTCCGCCAGCAGAAGTCATCATCAGTTCGTCGGCAGTCTCGATCTCACCCTGAATGTAATAAGGCATCCCACACCCAGCGTATGAAAGCAGCTCACCGCGCTCGATAATGGTGATCTCGGCATTCGGATCGCGGCGTCTGGCCCTAGCTGCAGCCTTGGGTCCGCAGGCGACTCCTCCGATAACAACTATTCGATTTGGTTCCATCTGTTGCCCTCGCGTATATGTCATACCCTAATGGGTATGATGAAGCTCATTATAACATTCAGCCGATCTTGGGTTGTTGAGATGAGCGCGTTTTTGGGCAACTCTATTCCTACTGAATAGTGTTGAATTGCCGAAAAGGCCGGGTTTGGTCGTTGCAAAAAAATCTGAAGCCATGTCACCCCAAGCGCAGCGAATAACAACGAGATTCTTCGCTTCGCTCAGAATGACGTGTTGTCGCTCAGAATGACGTGTTGGTGCCGGAATGCGTGGGGACCCCGCGCAAATGCATCGGAGTAGAAGGTGTTTCTAAACCATTCAACGAACCCGACTACTGACCCGCTATGGAAATACCTGCGGTTGTTGGAAAGTTCGCAACGGTTGTTACGGGTCTGGTGATCGTTCTCGACCCGCTGGCCATCGTGCCGGTTATGGCCGGGCTTACGGCCGGTCGAGACGCCAGGGAGTGGCGTCGGCTTGTTTATCGGGTTATTGCCGGCGCGACCGTGCTGTTATTGTTCTTTACGGTTACCGGCACTTGGGTTCTGCGTCTTTTCGGTGTAACACTAAATGATTTGCGCATTGGCGGAGGCCTTCTCCTCTTGCTTGTTGCACTAAGGATGGTGGTCGAGGGGCGAATGGGGGCTAGCAAGGAAGAAGACGAAAGAGCAGCCATTGTGCCGTTGATATCGCCTCTATTGGTAGGGCCAGGAGCGATCACGGCCGCTGTAGTCCTGGCTGCGATACACGGCGTCTGGTTCACCGCGTTGGCGGCTTTGGTGTCTATGTTGATCTGCCTAGTGCTTTTCCTTTCGACCAGGGTCGTTCAGCGAGTGCTAGGGGAGTCGGGCACTAATCTAGTAACCCGGGTTATGGGTATATTGGTTGCCACTATTGCGGTCAGCTACATCCGGGACGGCATTTTTTCAAGCCTCAAAGGGTTTAGCAGACTGTGACGATGGCCGAAGCGAGCTTTTTCAAGGGGAACCAAGCTTTTCCGCGTAGATGTGTTTCAGAAATGTCCACCTCATCTTTCAAAAACCGCATCTCGCTGATTCTAGACACGAACGTATTCGTTGCTGCTAATTGGGCTCCTAGCAGTGCCTCAGCTCGTCTAATCAGGGCTTGTAAAGAAGGCCTTGCGCAGGCTCATTATTCGTCGGAGGTGCGGCGCGAGATCGAGCGAGTGTTGAGCACGATCAAGGTGCGCGAGTCGTTTCGAAGGTCGCTCGAAGATTTTTGGCGGCAAGCGAGCGAAGTATTGAGCAAGCCGGTGGATGTTCAAACTGAGGATCCTGAAGATCAGAAGTTCTTGGAAGCGGCGTTGGGAGGTGAAACAGACTTTCTGGTGACCAACGACGATCACCTGCTCAGGATAGGATACGTTGGCAGGACTGAAATCGTTACGCCGAAGTCGGCGCTAAAGTTGTTAGGGCTGTGAACTTTACGCGGAATACGTTGGCGTTTTGAGTGGGGCGAGTAATCGAAAAGAAGAATTAGTTATCTTGCCGTGTCATTATAAGCGCAGCGAGTAGTCTCATTGTTATAGGCTGGCGTTGCTGTGGCTTGTAGCCCGGCGCCAAAGTATCATTCTCAGCGAAGCGAAGAATCTCGTCGCTATTTAGGGATCCTTCATTGTGCTCAAGGTGACGGGAGCACCCTTCACAATGGGCGCGGTTGGGATGGCACTTGGGTCGGGGGGATTATAAACACCGGCAGATCTAAGGATGCCGAGATAAGGAGGAGTCACTTTGACAAAGAAAGCACTATTCGTATTTTTGTGTGTCGCATTGTGCGCTGGAGCTTGGGCTCAGTCGCCTTTGGACGGCATGAGCAAGCTCAAGGAATACCGTGCAATGCGAGCGTCGAGTTCGGATCCGAACTGGGAGCATGGCAACGGCGATGCGCGACCTATCGAGCCCGGCCAGACACTGACGCTTGCCGAGTTGCAGGGGCCGGGCCGAATCGTCCACATCTGGTTTACCATTGCACACAATGAAAGATTTTACGGTAAGCTATTGGTGCTTCGAATGTATTGGGATGGCGAAAAGAATCCAAGTGTAGAGTGTCCAGTCAACGATTTTTTCTGCGAGGGACACGGTGCGGATATGTACGTTAATTCACTACCGTTCCGGGTTACATCAGAGGGCCGCGCTCGAAACTGCTATTGGCCGATGCCGTTTGCTAAGTCGGCCAAGATTACCGTTACCAACGAGGGAACGAAACGATGCGATGCGTTTTATTACTACATAGACTGGCAAAAGCTGCCCAAGCTTTCGGAGGACGAGGCGTACTTCCATGCCCAGTACCGTCAGGAATTTCCATGCGTCAAGGGACGCGATTATCTGATATTGGAGGCCGAAGGCAAGGGACACTATGTCGGCTGTAATTTATCGGTTCGCCAGCGCGAGCCAGGGTGGTGGGGAGAAGGAGACGACCGGTTCTACATTGATGGCGAAACGGTCCCTTCGATCCAGGGTACCGGATCGGAAGACTATTTCTGCGACGGTTGGGGCATACGTAAGCTCGACGGCCTCTACTACGGCTTTCCGATCTCAGAAGGCTATGAGACGAACTCCCGCCACACCTGCTACCGGTTCCACATCCAGGATCCCGTTCCCTTTAACAAGTCGATAAAGGTAGTTATCGAGCACAAGGGCGCACGTCGAATGCCGGACGGCAAATGGAACGGATACGTTGAGCGTTTCGACGACTTCTCCAGCGTAGCCTATTGGTATCAGCGCGAGCCACACAAACCTTTTCCTCCTTTGCCTGGTCCAAAGGAGCGTCTGTATTCAGCAGACTCCTTGTTTATAGAGGGCGAGTCGTTGGTAGATAGCGTGGAGGCGGTCGGCCCGGAGCCTTTTAATCAGCCACTCGATGGTTGGTCGGGCGGAGCTCATTTGTTCTTCACGCCGTTCGAGCTTCCGGCATCGATCAAGCTGAAATTCAACGTTCCGAAGGCCGGCAAATATGCGGTAACCGTGCAGCTTACCAAGTCATGGGACTACGGGGTTTATCAGGCGTATCTAAACGGTGCCCCAGGACCTACGGTAGATCTCTATAGTGACAAAGTGATGCTTGCTCCCATACTGAACCTTGGGACTCATAATCTCTCCGAGGGACAACACGAGATAAAATTCGAAGCCAAGTCGAAAAACTCGGCATCCAGTGGTTACTACTTCGGACTGGACTTCATCGAGCTGATTCCTGAGTAGGGAACGAAACAGTCAAGTGCTTCGGAGGATTTTCTGCTTCGCTCGGAATGGCGCCTGGATTTTGCGTCATTCTGAGCGAAGCCACGACGGATCTGCACTTGTGGAACCGGTAATGCGGGAGCTTTCGGCGAGAAGTTCGCAGATCTTGTCCTGCACGGCCGTTGCAGGACCGTTCGAGCAGAAGTGATGGTTCATCAGAATAGAGAAAACGAGCGGTTCGCCGGACGTGGTTGTAAGGTATCCTGAGAGACTGCTTACTTGGCTCAGGTATCCGGTCTTGGCACGGAGGTTCTTTTCGCACGCGGTGCCTTTCAAGCGGTTGCGAAGGGTGCCGTCGACACCCGCGATTGGGAGCGATTCCAAGAACACGTCGGAATACTCGTGTCGGTGCATATGGGTCAGCAGATCGACGACGTTGCGAGCAGTGACGTAATTCAGCCGCGAAAGCCCCGAGCCGTCGACGATGCGAAGCCCGGTTAGGTCCAACCCACTCTCTTCCCAAAACTTTTTTGCAACCTCCACACCTGCTTCGAAGGTCCCTTTTCCCTTAATAACTGCGCCAAGGGTTTTGAGCAGCACTTCGGCGATCAGGTTATCGCTCGGCTTGTTCAGCATTGCGACAATCTTTGATAGTGGAGGAGATGTATGCTCGCATAGGAGTGTTCCTCCCGCAGGGAGTTTCCCCGACTTGATTCCTCCAAACACCACTATGCCTTGCTTCGAAAGCTCTTCTTTCAGGATGTGCCCTGCATAGAGCGAGGGTTCTTGGACGGTGATTGTTTCCTCTGCCGATTTTACTTTTATTCCAACCGGTATGCTGCCGCTGACGCTGATCACGTTTCGACCAAGTCGTCGGTCGACTCGGATCGTTTTGGGTGAGTCAGCCTTGCCGGTCAATGCAGTGTTCTCGACTTCTACGTAGGAAGTCGGAGGGTCAAAAGTAACAACTGCCGCCGCACCGGTGCGCTTGCCCGGCTGAACCCAGACATCTACCACATTGCGGTTGATGTTCAAGGCGCTTATTTCGGGCGAATAGTAATAAGGAAGATCGTTCCAAGTCCATGCCCAACCTAGGCGCACGTCGTCGAACATGGAGTCGTCAACAACAACTCCGCCCGTGATTTTGCGTATGCCCATCGTCCTAAGACGCTTCGCGAAGTTGGTCAGGTCCTTGATTCCCAGGACAGGGTCTCCGCCCCCGACAAGCGCGATGTCGCCTTTAATTACCCCTCGCTTGTCAGGCTTTGCGTTCGAGTATAGCCTGGTCTTATAGGTGAACCCTGGTCCGAGTCGGTCGAGTGCTGCAGCCGAGACAAATAGCTTCATATTTGAAGCCGGGATCATTGCCTGATCAGGGTTGCGCTCGTAAAGTGTCCGGCCGGTTTTGAGAGATCTCACGACGATCGCCTGGAGGCCGTGGTTTAGGTTGGGGTCCTTGAGAATCTCGTCGATGCGCTCGGGAAGCGACTGCGCAAAAAGCGCGCTTCTTAGAAACAGCAGAAAAAACGAGATTGCAATCTTCTTGCGTATTGCCATTGTATTTTGGGCGAGGTGAAGAATCTTTCCCAGCACTGAACTCTCTTGGTCCGCCATAATCGCGACGGCCTGCTTCCTACAAATCTGGTATAATCTCGTTATGCGTCGCATAGACAGAATCCTTGCCCACTGCGTTGATCTTCCTCTCCGCGAACCTTTTGAAACAGCCCAACGGCGAGCAACGACTTCACCAACCGTTATTGTCGAGCTTGTGGCTGGTGACATAGTCGGCTATGGAGAAGCGACCCCTGTGAAATACGTTACTGGCGAGGACGTCACGTCCGTAGTCCACGATATCAACACTGCGGCCGAGTCCCTCGAGGGTGCGCGACTGAGCGAATATCGCTTGTCGTCAAAGAAACTTGCCGAGGTACTGCCCTATGGCAAGTCGGCGCGCGCCGGAATTGAAATGGCCATCCTCGATGCCTTTTGCAAGTGTCTCGGCGTTCCTCTTTACGCCTACCTCGGCGGCGTGGCGTTGCGTGTGGAGACTGATGTCACTATCCCGATTTGTTCTCCTGAACACGCTAGACATTTATCGGCGAAGCTCGCCGCGAAGGGTTTCCGGCAGTTCAAGGTTAAGGTCGGTAAGGACGAGGTCGAGGACTTCGCACGCGTGGTAGCTGTTTCCGAAGCTGCCCCAAACAGCGTCTACAACCTTGATCCGAACCAGGGGTTTACTCCCACACAGGCGGTTGAGTTTGTGCGAAAGCTTCGCGGTAGGGGGATAGAGATCGGCTTGCTCGAACAGCCGGTACATGCCGCCGCCCTCGCCGCCATGCGCTATGTGACCGAGAACGTCGGTGTGCCGGTGTTTGCGGACGAAGCTGCGCAGACCCCCAATGATGTACTGGACATCGTTCGACATAGGGCAGCATCTGGTGTCAACGTGAAAATACAGAAGGCGGGGATGATAGGTGCTCTGGAG
>JAOAGX010000006.1 GCA_026415535.1 Armatimonadota bacterium
GCTGTATCGACCCCAGTGGTAGGTTCATCGAGCATAAGAAGCTCCGGATTGTTTACCAAAGCACGCGCGATGAACGCTCGTTGACGCTGTCCGCTCGAAAGTCGGCCAATTGGCCTGTGAGCCAGTTCGGCGATTCCGACCCTCTTAAGAGCAGTCATTGCTGCGCTTTTTTCCTCTAGACCTGGACGCCTTCCGACACCAACGCGACCGTATGTTCCCATCAGCACCGTTTCAAACACTGTCACCGGAAAGCTGAGATCGATTGTAAGCATCTGGGGCACGTAGCCTATTTGCGACCTTGCCGATCCTAGATGTCTCGGCAGTTGTCCGAAAACTCTTACATAGCCTGAATCAGGCTCAACCAGGCCCAGAATAACCTTAATAAGCGTGGTCTTACCGGCGCCGTTGGGTCCTATCACTGCTACAAACTGGCCTTTGTTGACCGTAAGCGAAATGTGGTCAAGCACAATAGCACCATTATGCGTAACGGTGACATCTTTGACTTCGATTGTTTTCTCAGAGGAAGTTGTAGATTCCATCCTTTATGCCCATTTTATCTAAGGGCTTTGGCCATCTGATCTAGGTTGGCTCGCATGGTCTTGATGTAGTCGTAGTCAGGTGGTTTGCCAATTGGGTCCAGGATTGCCAGCTTTGCTCCTATCTCCTCAGCTATTACTTCAGCTGGTTTGGTCGAAAACTGCGTCTCTGCAAAGATCGCTCGCGCTCGTATTGCGCATGCAATATCCACCACTTGTTTGATCTCGGAAGGCGACGGTTCTCTACCTGGGCTTTTTTCTATGACTGCTGCTTCGCGAAGCCCGTAGCGGCGAGCGAAGTACGCCCACGCAGGGTGGAATGAAATGAAACTCCGGGACCGCCACTTTTTGACTTCATCGCTGATATCGGCGTGGAGTTTTTTGATCTCTTGTATGAATCGCCGTGCGTTCTGAGCGTATATTCGGGCATGGGTAGGATCTGCTTTGACAAGACCGTTTCTGATCGCTTCGACTTGCCTGATGGCGTTTATTGGGTCGAGCCAGACGTGCGGATTAGCCCCTCCGTGAACCTTGTCGTCCGATTCGGTTAGTAACGGCAGCCCGTCGGATGTGTTAACTACAATCAACCTCGGGTTGTTTGCTGCTTCGACCAGCTTGTCCGCCCAGAACTCGAGCTTGACGCCGTTCAGAACCAACACCGACGCCCGCGTTAACATCTTCATCTGATGGGGACTAGGCTGATACGTATGCGGGCTTGCGTTGGGTGGCACTATAAGTTCTACCCGAACTAGATCGCCTCCTACCTTTTTGGCAAAGTTTGCCATCGGTGCGATTCCAGCGGCGACGAGGACCTTACTGGGATGCTTGCTCGGCTGCCTGCCGCACCCTGTAACGGCAAACGCGATCAATAGCGCTGGGATCAGAAGTCGAATGCTGCCGAAGCCGGCCGGTTTCATATCGACCATATTATAACAGACGGAGTGTGCTGAGGGTGCAGATGGTCCTGGATATATATCCAGTACGGTCAAGAACCTTCAAGCCAAGGACATCGGTTCGATACCGAATTTTTCGAGCAACTGGCTCAGCTTGAAAACAGGAAGCCCGACAACATTGAAGTAGCATCCCTTTATGCCAGTTATGAGAACTGAGCCTTTGCCCTGGATCGCATAAGCCCCAGCCTTATCCATCGGTTCTCCAGTTGCGATGTAGCGCGAGATGAGTTCGTCGGGCACTTCTCGAAACGTGACGTCCGTACATTCGAGATCACTGTGAATCGTGTTGTTTGCTGCCGCTGCGATGCCTGTATAGACCTGGTGCGTACGGCCGCTCAGCGAACGCAGCATACGCGCGGCGTCTTGCTCGTCGAGTGGCTTACCCATTATTTCGCCATTTATTACCACAATCGTATCCGCTCCGATCACGAGTGAGTCCGGATTTGATGATGCGACCTCGCGCGCCTTCATCTCCGCGGAGTAGACCACGTGTTTCGCTGGCTCCAATTCCTTGGGGACCAAATTTTCGTCAAAGTTGCTTGGAATGACCTCGAAACTTGGGAATATCAACCTGAGCAACTCGTGCCGCCTTGGCGATGCTGAGGCAAGTATCACGCGTTGATGTCGCCTTTTTTCCACCAAACCCTGACTCCTGGAACCCTGGTTCTAAATTCCTACTCCTACTCCTAGTACACCAGCTTGAGTATTGCCTGCGCGAGTTTTTCCGGGTCGTGGCGGACGACGTCCGTCTGACTGATGTAATCGCCTACTATCGGCTTGTATCCCATTTCCCTAATCGCCGCTACGTCCGGCTCGACAAAGAACTGTCTCTCGGCGGCGTATTTTTCGAGCAGTTCTTTTGACGGACGCTCCTGATTCACTAGAACATATTGAAACACACGCTGGTCCGTGTGACTGGCGACCGCCCTCACGTGATCGGATGCGGTGTAGCCGTCGGTCTCGCCTGGCTGTGTCATCACGTTGCAGACGTATATCTTGATGGCGTCCGATTCGTGTATTGCCTCCGGGATGCCGCGCACGAGCAAGTTCGGGATGACGCTTGTGTAGACACTTCCCGGTCCCATAACGATGCAGTCAGCTAGCTCGATGGCTTCGAGAGTCTCGTCCAGCGGCTTGACGGTTGATGGATGGAGCATTATGTGCTTGATCGCGCCTGGCGCTGAGGTAATGCTAGTTTCTCCCTCTACGAAGCTGCCGTCTTCCATTACGGCCTGCAAACGAACATCTTCGATTGTGGATGGTAACACCCGACCGCGTATAGCCAGGATGTTAGATGTTTCCTTGACGGCCTTCTCGAAATCGCCGGTGATCCGGGTCATGGCCGCAATCAGGAGGTTACCGAACGAGTGACCGTTAAAACCGCCAGCCTCGTCTGTGAATCTATACTGGAACAGCTCTGTCATCATAGGCTCGGCGTCGGCCAAAGCCACAAGGCAGTTTCGGATGTCACCGGGTGGCAGCACCCCCATCTCGCGCTGGAGACGGCCCGATGAGCCACCGTCATCGGTTACTGTGACGACCGCGACGATGTTCGAAGTATGCTGTTTGAGACCCCTGAGCATCGTGGACAGGCCGGTTCCGCCGCCGATCACCACGATACTTTGTCCCTGCGCGAGATACCTTCTCTGGAATACTACATCCGCTAGTTTGCCTTCCGCCTCGGGGCTAACCACACTTGTGATAGACCGCACTACTTGCCTCAAGCTTATAAAGATTAGCAAAACGCCCAGCCCTATAAGACCAACGCCTGTTGGAAATTGTATGGCCGGTTTCGTGAGATCAAGTCCAAACAGTCGGAACGCCTCTCTGCCCACGGTTCCGAGCACGTCCACTATTCTAATATTTGCGAGTAATACCACGCCGGCGATAGCAAGCGCCAGCCCGATAGGGATCAGTAAAAGCCATCGCTTTACCCTCATTCCAGGGTAAAGCCATTTGAGACTGCTAAATAGTTGTCGGCCGCGCATCGGTTTGCCCCCTGGCTTGGTACAGGTCTCGGTGTTCTACTCTAACAACGTAATTGGCGCTCGAAAGGAAACGGGCCAATTCGTTCGCAATCACCACCGAACGGTGCTTTCCACCTGTGCAGCCGATGGCGATGGTCAAATACGCTTTACCTTCGCGGATATACTGAGGAATGCTGAACTCGGTGAGGTCAAAAAGCTTTTCCAAAAGGGGTTCGGTAAGCGGGTCTGAGAGAACGTATTGAGCCACGTCGGGATGCGTGCCGTTGAGGTTCTTTAGCCTAGGCACCCAAAACGGGTTTGCAAGGAAACGCACGTCGAAAACCAGGTCGGCGTCAAGCGGCATACCGTGCTTGAACCCAAAAGATACCACCGCTATCATCAGCCGTTCCTGCGCGTTTTCTGGGCCGAAGAAGTCGCGGATCAGACGGCGCAGATGTTCAGGTTCCAGGTTGGTGGTGTCTATTATCTTGTCGGCGTTTTCCTTAAGATCGTCGAGCATCTTACGTTCGAGCAAAATAGCCTCGGAGATCCCGCGTTTGGCTGTTACCAAAGGGTGTTTGCGCCTCGTTTCCTTGAAGCGCTTAATGAGTTCGGAATCGGAGGCGTCGAGAAATAGCACTACTGGTCTAGCAAAATGTTGAGGCGGGTTTGTCCTGATCGAACGGCATATTTCGTTTAGCTCGTCGAAGAACTGTCCGGCGCGTATGTCGGCTACGATAGCGACGTCCTGAGGCTCGCGCGGCGGAGTCCAAAGGTCAACGGTTTGCAATATCAGGTTTGGCGGGAGGTTGTCGATGCAATAGAAGTCGAGGTCTTCGAAGGTGTTGAGCGCCATCGACTTCCCTGAACCCGACATTCCCGTGAGGATCACGAGCTGTTTTTGGGGGTTCAAATCTCGTCCTCCATTGCGGTTGCTTCATGCCGTGTCGGCAATTGGACACTTCGCAGTGCCCAGCCTTTTACCGATCCTAGACACTGGAAAACTATGGCTAGTATCTGCTAGGTGCGGAATTGGTTCCACAAGCAGAATTTTTCTACCGTTCATTGAGCATCCGGCTCAACGTGCCTCCCACAAGGGTCACCACGATCGACCCAAACAGCGCGCTCCAGAAGTTCATTGTCGCTCCTGTGATAAGCCCGGCTATCCAGAAGACTAATGCGTTTACTACGAAGCCGAAAAGACCAAATGTGAGGCAAGTAATCGGAAGCGACAATATTCGCAGCGCTGGTCCTATCAGTCCATTGACGATCGCAAGCGTCGGGACAAACAAAACCATTCGCCACATCGACGGCCACTCGATCTTAAACCCGATTTGTTTTGCAAGCCAGACCGCAATCGCGACTGCAAGCACACCTGTTATCCAGTGTGCCAACCATCGCTTTAGCATCAGCAATACCTCGCTAATTTTACGCCTTCAAGCTTCAATAGTCTCAGCTTCCACTCTGCCCCAGAGGAGAATCCGCCGAGTTTTCCTCCAGACGCAACCACACGGTGGCAAGGCACCACTATCGGGAATTTGTTCAAGGCCATTGCTCGCCCTACGGCGCGAGCTGCGCCTGGCGATCCAGCCATCCGTGCTAGCTCGCCGTATGTTACAGTGGTCCCGTAAGGAATCTTTCTCGCAGCCAGGATAACCTTCGCGTAAAACAAGCCGTATTCGCGCAGGTCAATTGCCACATTGCTAAAATCTACCTTTTCCCCGTTGAAGTACCCTCGCAGGTCTTTTGGCAATTCGCCAAAGGCAGCAATATTTTCCACGGCTTCTTCGAGCAATCCTGCCTTAACTTCGGCTAGCGCCCCTTGATAAGTCGGCTTCGGCAAGCTCGAACGCGTGAGAATGCCGTCCATACCGACAAGCCCGACATATCCCATACGTGTTTCGACCACACAATAGTGTTTCAGGCTTCGCTCCATAGTTTCATATCGTTCTGGAAGGTGAGCTAAGAAGGTGTCTGCCGGAAGAATTTGTACACGGCCTCGGCTGATGCCTTCGTCATTCCTCGGACTGCCATTATCTCTTCGACCGTAGCATCCCTGATTGCCTCGACTGACCCAAAATGGCGAATCAACGCTCTCCGACGCTTCGGTCCGATGCCCGGTATCTCGTTCAGCAATGAGGTCTTCATTGCCTTCCCTCGCTCCGTGCGATGGTAAGTGATCGCAAACCGATGTGCCTCGTCGCGGATTCGCTGAATGAGATGTAACGCCTTTGAGTTTCTCTCAAGTAAAATTGGTTCGCTCTCTCCGGGCTTGAATATTTCCTCGTTGCGCTTGGCAAGCCCAATTATCGTCATTTCGGGAATGCGGAGCTCATTCTGAGTTAGCTCTAAGGTTTCGGCGGGAGCTTTCCCATTCGATGGTGGGGTAAGAGAGTCACCTTCCCAATGTTTCGCAAGAACCTCACTCTCTCGGATTGCTTCAAGGGCAGCGTTGAGTTGGCCCTTGCCGCCGTCGATAATCATCAGGTCGGGCAGTTCGGCGAAAGCCTCGGTTTGGCGCAACTTGCCGGTGAGTCGGCGGGACAAAGCCTCCTTCATGGATGCGTAATCGTCAGGCGCCCCCTCGGCCGATCTAATTCGGAACTTGCGGTAGTGAGCTTTCTTTGGCTCGCCGTCCTCGAAGACCACAAGAGACGCTACGGTGTACTGTCCTTGGATATTTGATACGTCGTAAGCCTCGATTCGATGGGGAAGGGTAGGGCAGCCGATAGCTTCTTTAAGCTCGTAAAGCTGTTCGAGTCGCACCTGCTCATCTTTTGCCATTTTGAGCTTGACCTGGTTAAGGAACAGCTCAGCGTTCTTGCGCGCCATCTCTACGAGTCGTTTCTTCTCTCCACGCTTAGGACACGCGACGGTTACCTTTGATCCACGCTTCTGCCGTAGCCAGGTTTCCAAGATTTCAGTTTCGCCGACTTCCTCGCTCAGAAGTATTAGTGGCGGCACATAAGCGGCGGTATCATAGTACTGTTGTACAAACTCGCGCAGACTCTCTCCTAGCTCATCTGCTGCTGCGTTTTCAAGCATAAAATGTTCCTGGCCGACAAGTTTCCCGCCTCGAACAAAAAACATCTCCGCGACAGTATTGCCGTTCTCAGTAGCGATAGCGATTACGTCCTGGTCCTCTAGTGTCGTAGACACAACCTTCTGCCGAGCCGCAAGAGTTTGTATGGAGCGTATCTGATCGCGTATCCGTGCGGCTTTTTCGAACTCTAGGTTCTCGGCGGCGTTTTCCATTTGTTTGAGCAGTCGTTTAACCAGCGGATCGGTGCGGCCTTCGAGGAAATCCATTACGTCATTGATCACCCGCATATATTCCTCTTTGGTGATCTTGCCGACGCAGACCCCGGTGCACTGTCCGATGTGATAGTACATACACGCCTTACCGCGCGACTGCTCCGGATGTTTCCACCCGCACGGAACGCGAAACACGCGACGAATGACTCGCATAGTCTCGCGGACGGCTTCGCTATCAGTATAAGGCCCGAAATACTTATCCTTTTCCTTGGGTTGCATTCTAAGCTTGCGGATGTAGACGATACCGGGCCATTCCTCGCTCATCGTGACAGCGATATAAGGATAACTCTTGTCGTCACGGAGTCTGACGTTGTATGTAGGGCGGTGTTTCTTTATGAGATTGGATTCGAGGATCAGTGCCTCAAGCTCGGAATCAGTAGCGATCCAATCTAGGTCGCGGACCTCATATACCATCCGGCGTATGCGTCGAGTGAGGTCAGCTCCCTTCTGGAAGTAGGACCGTACCCGACTTCTGAGGACCTTCGCCTTGCCGACATATATCACATCACCCGAGGCGTTCTTCATCAGATAGCAACCAGGCGACTCAGGAATTGCGGCAAGCTTGTCTTGCAGACTCATGGGACAATCACTTCCCACAATCCAAACTAAGCGAGAGAATCTCCTAAAACGCGCTTATGCAACAACCTAAAATCCCTAAAGCGCATTATCCGCAAAGGTTACCCTCTTACGGCACCTAGTTGTATTCCCCGGACCAGATATCTCTGTCCGATGACGAACAACGCTACCAGCGGTATGATGTTCATAACGGACGCCGCCATTATAAGGTTTGTCTGACGTCCGTATATAGAGTCGAAATATAACATTCCGATTGGCAAAGTGCGCAGATGTTCGCTCTTTATTAGAATCAATGGCCAGAAAAAGGACGCATAATTACCGATAAACGTGAATATCGCTAGGGTTACTATTCCTGGTTGAGCAAGCGGCAGAATCACATCCCAGAATATCCTCCACGGAGATGCGCCGTCGATGCTGGCTGCTTCGTCGAGAGCTGGAGGGATAGTAAGCATGAACTGCCTCAGCAGAAATGTTCCGAAGGCCGAAAAGGCGCAGGGTACAATCAAACCCACATATGAGTCCAATAGGTGCAACTTTACCATCAACGTATAGTTGGGTATCATCACGACCACGCCGGGAATCATCATAGTCGCAAGATAGAGTTTAAAAACGGTATCGCGGCCCCTCCATTGTAGTCGTGAAAAGGCGAATGCTGCCATTGAAGATGTGAGACAAGTTAGAAAGGTAACCCAGCCGGCTATGAAAACGGAGTTGAAATAATATCTAGCGAAGGGAATTTGTTCGAAGACCTTTACGTAGTTCTCAGGATGCCATACCGTTGGAAACGGATTGAGCTTTTCAACCTCCTCAAGCGGCTTGAAGCTGGCCAATATCATCCATAGGAACGGCAGGAGCATGGTCAACGCTGTTAACAACAGCGCTGTGTGGCTTACGATATTCTTGATGCACTTTGCTCGGCTGGGCAATTAGTAGCTTACCTCCCGGTTGCCAAACTTCCAGTTGACGAGAGTCACGGCAAATATAATTGCAAACAGCACCCAGCTTATCGCGGATGCGTACCCCACTTGAAACTCCTCGAAAGCTTTTGTGTAAATGTAGTAACTCATCGTCATAGTAGTGCCCGCAGGTCCTCCGTTGGTCATCACGCGTGCCTGCTCGAAACCGCCTTGAAATCCGCCTATGCAACTCATCACGATAATGAAGAATGTTGTTGGAGCAAGATGTGGCCAGGTGACATTGCGGAAGACGGCCCATTTGCCCGCTCCGTCTATTTGAGCAGCCTCTACTTGTTCTTGGGGCAAATTAGTTAAAGCGGCAAGATACAGGAGCATGTTGTTTCCGCCTATAGCCATCCAGATGCCCATTATGATAATTGCGTCTCTGGCACCTAGGCCTATTTGACGAGCTGACAATCCCACCTTTTCCACTTCCAGGCCAAGTATGTTCTTGGTGGAAAGCAACCACTGGGGAGCGGATACCGAGGTTATGTGCAGCCTGTCCAAAACCCAGTTTATGACGGCGTTGATCGGTCCGAAGTCCGGGTTGTAGAGCGCTTTCCAAAGTATCATTAACGCGACGCCCGAGGTTATCGAGGGTAGGTAAAAAAGGGTCCGATAGACGGTTATGCCCTTGAGTCTACGGCTGAGTAGGACGGCAAGCATTAGGGATCCCGCAATTGACACGGGTATTCCGAGCATTAGATAAGCAGTGTTGACGAAGTAAAGCCAAAACTGCGGGTCATGAAAAAGCTCGACGAAGTTGTTCAAAAAAGTCCACTGGAAAGGTACAGTCTGCTGTATGTTCCAGTTTGATAGACTCATCACCAGTGAAAAAACAACTGGCCCAGCTGTGAACACCAGAAAACCAGCGAAGTTGGGCAGAAGAAAACCAATCGCGTGCCAAAAATCGGTGCGTCTGCGAGTCTTCATAAAACTCTCTTTTTGGTAAGCCTTTGGTATAGTCGGCGCAGTTGTGGATCGCGTTTTAATGTCTTGGCGATTTCTGCATTGATTTGTCGAGCGGCAGTTTTCATGGCGTCAGCCGGTGACTTTTCATTGGCGTAGACCAGACCCAACTGACTGGCAATTATGCGCGACGCAACGGCTGAGTTGACAAAAGGACTTATCTGTCCCGTGATACCGTACTTCATAACGTCTCGCCAGACTTCATTATAGTCTTCTTCAGGAAACTCCGGATCATGAAGATACAAATCGGTAAAGCAATAGCGCTTGACCGGCGCAAGCCAATCAGCCTGGTGGTTGATAAGCTCATTGTATGGTCGGCTTGCCAGGAACTTCAAGAACTTTACGGCTTCGCGACGTCTCGGACTCTTTGCGTTGATAAGCGTTACGCGAGACCCCCCAAGAAACACCCTTACTCGCTCATAGGGGCACTCGACTGCGCCCATTCGGAAATTCTTGTAATTGCGCAAGCTGCACAACCAGTAACGGTTTCCTACCGTCATAGCCGCCTTGTGTGCGCCGAAAAAACTGATATTACCGCTGCCCCATCCACCTTGAGTTGCCATTGCCGATTCCGCAACGGGAGTTGGAGCAACCTGGTACTTATAGACTAGGTCATGCATGAATTGAACTGCCTCTATGGCTTCAGGCGAATCGATAGTGCAGTGTGTGCCGTCCTTTGAGTAGATGCTACCGCCCCATTGTCTTATAAACTGTTCCCAGTGCCCCCATGGGCTTAGCATTCCGTATTGAATAATCTTGCCTTTGTTGTCTCTGAGGGTGAGTTTCTTGGCGAGAGGTACCAGGTCCTTTGTCCACTTCCATGGACCCTTGGGATATGGTATGCCTGCCTTGTCGAAGACGTCCTTGTTGTAGAGCATCACCGCTACACCGGCGTTTGTTGGAAATCCGTAAACACGACCATTACGAATGAAGCTGTCGTGTGATACTTTCCAGGTATCGGCTATGGGGTCAATTCCGGCCTTCCGAAGTTCGTCCGTTACGTCCCATGCGATACCAGCCTTTACGAATACTTCTAAATAGCTGGCCCCGAACGAATCAAACAAATCAGGTCCGACGCCCGCCATAGACTGGACGATAATTTTGTCCAAACTGTAGTTGCTCGGGTCTAAGTGGAGGTCACAGTCCGGATAGAGCTTTTCGAAGAGGGCGATTTGTGCTTGTCTGGCGGGGTTATCGTCGGTCACCCAGACCAACTTGGTTTTGCCAGGCGGAGGAGCGTCTGGCTGCCATTGCCAGGCAACGACAGACATCGCCAGCAAGATCAGCATTGTTGTAAGTGCAACCCCCCGCATTCATCCGGCTCCGTTTACACAGTGATTGCAACCTTGCCCAGGGCACGAAGAAATTTTCGTTGTAAACTTAAGAGTTCGGTGTTAGAGAAGTTATTCTACGCCCAGAATAATACTTAGCTCCGAAGCCTTTCTGGAATATCGTTCTGAGCGAAGCCAAGAACTACGCCTGGAAGATCGAACGGTTTCGGTAAGAAGGTTGTTGCGGTATAACAAACCCAGCATCTTCGGCGAATCGACGCTCCTAAATAATAAAATAGGCAGGGAAACCACCGAAAACGCACTATTGCGCCAACCTTACTATCTCTAGTGTTATTATACTCAATATCGACGTCGACGGAAATTTACTACGCCACAGACTCCAACTTCAACTTCACACCGCGTCGTTCTGAGCGAAGCGAAGAATCTGTACTCAATCCAGTCCGTTGCCTTCGAGTATCCGTCCAAAGCTTGCAAGAATGCCTTATACTGCTATCGGTAGGAAGATAGGCGGTTCATGGCAAAGAACAACCGAGCTATCGTTGACATCGGAGACGCCTGATTCCACTAATGTAGACATTACCGAAGACATTACACTCTTGACAAACCTATCAAGGATATTATGATTCATTGTCTTATGGCCGCGTACCCGTGGTGGAAGACGACCTACGGGGAAGGTGTGCTCTAGGCATCGTTTGGAGCGACTATTATGTGCGACGGCTTCGCCACGAAGACCCAGAAACGCGAATTGCGTTCATTGAGCGAGCAGTTTTAGGGGGATGGTGCGTCAAGCGACTAAGAAGTGATCTCCGATTTCCGGTATGAAAAATAAACATAAAGAGCAAAACGCCTGGTCGAAGAAGTTGTTCTCGCGTTCAGGCCTGTATTATTTGTAACCAGGCCGCTTTCGGCTGATGACAGTAAGGTGAACTGGTTTGTCGCTGGGTATCACCAGCTCGCCGGTCTTTAGGGTTCCTTTGGCGATCAGCTTGCCGTTGTAGTCTATCATTTCGTATTGCCTGCCCTTCAGCCACTCGGCTTGAATCCTTACCCCAACTCGCCCCACCAGGATGGGAGTGTCTCCCTCCGATATGATGGATTGCGCCAAACCTTCGGCGTAGCGCTTGTCTTCCACCAAGATCTTCGGGTCAATCTCAAGCCCGCTGTTGAAACTAGTGTTGGCTGCGGAGATCAGGATTTTGGAAGACTTGCTAAGCGGTTTGCCGTCGCAACTCACCAGTCCGATGCCTACATAGCGTTCGCTTTTGATGACGAATGGCATGTTTTGAGGAGACGCTACCGATATATTGCTGAACCGAAGGCCATCGGCGAACCGGAAGCTTTCTGGCGCGAACCCCACCAATACCTTTGCGCGTGGGTCGTCTATGACCATTATTCCCTCGGTCCAACGGTAGTTAATCTGATCCGTGGGGGAGACGACCGGTTTTGACGTGGCCTGATTCGGCTGAACCAGTTCGCCATTGACAAAATCTTTGGGATTCGATGGGTCGAATGCCCACTCGAACCCTCGATGGAATACCGTGTGCTCAGCAGGCTCTTCGTAGGGGCTACCAAAGACGCCTTCGAAGCTCCACAATGTTTCGCTGCCAAGTGTTACCCGTGTCGGGCTCGGAGCTGGTTTCAGGTATCCCAGTTTGAATATTTCGCCGGCTACTTTGACGGCGGCCATCAATACTTCATCTTGCCGCATCATCGTGCCTTCCCATACGGACCACTTCTGGACGTAGTGGAGTCGAACACCGGTGTGAATGTCCGGTGTGTCCCACTGAGGCAGTGGATGGCCATAATAGTGGAAACTTATCACGTCGTAGTCCTGAATTGCCGCCCAGGCGAGAAGCCTGTATATCCACTCGACTCTATATTTCTGCGGATTAAAAACCATGTTCTCGTAGACGAAGGCGGGTTTACCCGCGACACGCCTTGTAGTAAGCCAGCCGTTGATCATTGGCGGATTCCTGAGCGCGCTGGCGAATGGGAATGTTGGGTGGTTGGGGTCGTGTGTACACATATCTTCGTAAACACCGACTGCCGTAGCATTTCCAAACGACTGTATATACGGTGGTATCACCGCTCCGGAGTAGCCGAGGACATAAACCAGTGGTACGATCTGGCAACCCAACCCTTTTCTTCCTTGCGAACGAAATACCTTTGCCGCCTCGTTCTTGTAGTTGATGACAAGCTCGGCTAGGAACCGAATTACGTCAATGGCACGCTGCTTTGAGAAGTCCTCCGGCCTGTAAGACGTCTTGGCGAATTCGACTTTCAGGCCCAGAACTTTTGCCATTTCGGTAGCGTTAGCGTCTCCCAGTATCGGTATGAGCATCACTGTGCTGGTCTCAAGCGATTCGCCTTCTAGTAGTTCGCCCCAAGCGTCGCGAAGTGCTTTCTCGGTCTTATATTTGCGCGCCAACCACGAGTTCCATTTTTTGTATAGGTTTTTTTGGAAGAATGCCGGCAGTTTCAGGTGCTCGCCCCATAACACGCGCATAATCCACCATTCCTCGTTTGTGAGCTCCCAGCAGAAAAATGTCGGATCCTCCGCGTAGGTTAGTCCGTTGTATGGATTTTTATGGTTCAGAACGCGCTTGATATAGTTGTGGTAGATCTTTTGACACCTTTCGTCCCAAGCCAACGGTAGAAGTCCCTGTATTATTCGGTAACCTTGCGTGCCTACGAGTTCTTTTACGGCGGCGGTCCACTCCTCGGCGGTGACGGGATCGTCGATTACGTTGACGTGCTCCGGTCGGATTTGGCAGCTATTGAGAAGATCGCACCAGACAAAAAGGCCGTTTCGTCCAAGAGCGGCTATGAGGTAGTCGCGCTTGTCTTGTATGGAGTTGTCACCTGGAGTATAGTTATCGGATACCTCGGGGTCCCACCAGAGGGACCTGTAACCGTTGAAGCCACGCTTTTTGAATATGGCAATCTCTCTGTCGATGTCTGCGTGTGTTAGTCCTAGCAGATTTCCCTGAGCGCTCCAAATTCTAAGTCTTTTTCCTTTGTAATACAGGTGTCTGTTTCTGACCGTAACGTAGTCATCCGGCTTGAGACTACTAGGATCGATGAAAAGCGGGTTCTTGTCTACTTCGCCTAGTACCTCTTGAGGTGGAACGACCCAAGCTTTTACGTCGTCAAACCAGGCCGTTCCCGAATTTTCGTCGCTGCTCAATACTAGTCGAACGCTATTGGCTTGAGTAGGCACGAATGCTCTGACCTTGAGACGTATCCAGTCGCGGGTACCAGATACCGGATTATTAAGATAGGAGACAGGTCCGTAAGGAGAGCCGCCAATATCTGCGGAAACGACGTTTCCGTCTTTTAGCCATTCTAGTTGAAAATAGGTTTTACCTGTAGCATTGGCCAGCTTTACCCAACACTCCGCTTCGACGAACTGTCCGGGTCTAATGCTGGCTGAAGTTGGAAGTACTACTCGCCCTTCGCCGGACGTGCCTGCAAAGCGAAGCGATCCGCTTGGAGAACGAAAAATTTTTCGATCAATAGCTAAGGCTCCTGTATTTCCGCCAAATATACCTTCGAGGTTTGATTTGGGGTCGAAATCTTCCGTGATCAGCACAATGGGTTTGTGACTGGTGTCAGTTGGACTGGCACTCGTCAACGATTTCGAGAACCCTGCACAGTAAACCGTACCCAATACGGCAAACAACGCTAATTTCGACAGCACTCAACATTCTCCTGACCTGACCTGATCTGGGGCAAGTTTACCATTAGGCAGCGGCTGAGTCAAAGCAATGGCAAGCTGTTAGGCAGTTCAACGCTGTGGGCGATGTTTGCCTGGATTAGAATTTCGCCGCGTTTGTCACATATAAACCAAACATGCCCCTAACCCAAAAGTGGTCTTGACAGGCTTTTGATATGAGTGGTATAATAAGCTTGGTTGCTACGTTTCTTGGATCGCGCTTGGTGCGCGAAACCACTCGTATACATAGTGCGGATATAAAAACTCGGGATAATCGACCCTCTACCATAGTGCGTGTCCCCGTTCCCTCGAATGGTTAGCATGCGCTGAAAGGCAGAGCTGTCGAGCTTTAGCTGTTTTCTAAGCTCGTTTTGCTAGAGAGCAGCTGCATGGAAGCAAAATTAGCTAAGCGCCGATGGCGTATCTTAGTGATAGTAGAGAAGGGGATGTTTGGGGATGGCACGTCTTGTCCGTTTGTTGGTTTGTTCCGCAGTTATCCCGACGCTCTTTTTGCTTGCTGCTATTGGTTCGGCATTTGCAGATACGGTAGAGCACGAAAACCTTTTCCAAAATGGTTCCGGTGGCGGTAATACGTCGCCCGGCTCTCCTGCTATCGAGGTCAATCCTAGCGAGTTCCGCGTGGCGTTGGTTCGCGGCGAGAGTCGTGAGGAACAACTTACAATCACGAACAGCGGCGACAGTGACCTTCAGTATCAGGCCCACATAGATCAACCTCTCGAAAGCAAGCTCAGATGGACCGAATTGGGCCAGAGTGAACTGACTACTCGTATCACTCAACTGACGGTTGATCCGGTCACGGGAATTTTATATGCTCTGTTTGATTTGGGTGGTGATGAAGGCCGAGCTTTCAAAAGTTATGATCCAAACACTGACACCTGGGTTGAACTGCCTTCGTGTCCACTCCCCTTCGACTACTTGGGAGGCGTGTGCTTCCTGAACGGCAAGGTCTATGCGGCGAGCCACGCCAATCCGTTGTCCGGGATTGCCGTCTTCGACGTTGCTGCTGGCGAGTGGTCGATCATACCGAACGACACAAACGTTTACGTCTCGTTACTAGGAACTGACGGTAACTATATCTATGCGACAGGATCTCCAACGCCCCCTCTATCAGGAGCTTTCGGACTTCGTCCGTTGTCGTTCCAGGAACCATGTTTCTTCGCGCGTTATTCGCCATTCGAGGACGCGTGGGAGATTTTGCCCGATCCTCCTGAACCGATTGGTCAGTGGGGCGGTATAGGTTTCTACGATGGTCGCCTGTACGTGGTATCACAGGGCTACGAAAGCAATTCTTCCTTTTACAGCTTTGACTTGGCAAATTTCGAGTGGAGCGAACACCTGCCTCCGCCTTCGGGAACAACCCAAGGATTGGCAGTTTTTCCGGAGATTCAAGGGCTGGTATGTTTCCGCTATGGTGCGCTGCAGTTTTTTGACATTCGGCTCAATAACTCTTGGAGAACGGCATACCTGGATGGGCTGAGAGAAAGTGCGTTCGCACGCGGAATGGCATATTCTCCGGTGCCTAGCCCGAGGGTGTACATTGCTGCAAGCGATGGGTTGGGTTATGTGCACGCGGTTGAAGGAGAGTGGCTGTGGTTGGATCACGATTCGGGAACTGTCGGGCCGGGTGAATCTGATGTCATATCGGTTACATTAGACACCACGCAGATCCCTTCTGACGGCGGAGGGTACGTGCCGGAGTCCCCAGATGCGCGGCGTGCCGTGTTCGGCTTGTCATCGAGGACTAGCCAAAGAATAGGGCCTAACGATTCTCCGAGACAGTTAGGTAGCCGAACTTACCTGTCAAACATTTTGATCGAGTCCAACGATCCCGACGATGGGTGGGTAAACATCCCGGTATGGTTGACGCTTCTGCAGCCGACAATCCATGTCGAACCTGACGAGCTGAACTTCGGTGTGGTTTGGCCAGGCGAGACTGTTGTCGAAACGCTAACCATATCGAATAACGGCGATGTTCCGCTCGAGGTAACGAACATAACCTGGGGGAGTGGAAGCATCTCTGCTTCGCCACTCAATCTCTTGGTCGATCCCGGCAGTTCTCAAGAAGTCGAGGTCTCCTATTCGCCAACCGATCCTGGAGAACTGGATGACGTTCTTATAATCGAGAGCAACGACCCTGACTCGCCGACAGTAAACGTAAGGCTTCTTGGCTCGTCTCCGGCATCTGGTCCACGCGTCGTGGTTGAGCCAACAACCTTAGATAAGACGGTGGAAGCAGGTGCGACGGGTCAAGACCAGCTCACCATCACGAATATCGGAGATGCCGATCTGATTTATACGATCGGGATCGAATATGATCACGCAAGCGGGTCGCCCGTTTTGCCGGGCGGTGCGCTGTTCACGCCGGCATCGACTTCCGGTTCCGGTGGGTTCACCACGTTTGGCGGCGGTCCCGATACGGGAGGCTATAGGTGGAAGTCCAGCGCCGAGCCTGGCGGACCAGTTTACAACTGGATAGACATCAGCTCTACTGGGACATCTGTTTCAGATTTAGGCGACGACAGATGGAGAGGGCCTTTCCCGATAGGATTCCCGTTCACGTTCTACGGCAACACCTACACGCAGTTCTACATCTCGTCCAACGGCTACATTGGTTTCGGTCCGCCATACGGGTACGATTTCTACTGGTCCACGGCTCTGCCAAACGCAAGCGCCCCGAACAACTGTATCTACTGGAACTTGGCTGATTTGTATCAGAGGCCGTATTCGTATGTGCACTACGAGACCAGATCCGAAGGTCTTGTGGTTCAGTTTACAAACTATGGTTGGTACGGCTGGGGTGCGGCGGTTACGGCTGAGATTGTATTGCGTCGCGGCGGCGATATTTTGCTGCAGTATCAGACTACAGATACCAGTCGGGAGTGCGTGATAGGTATCGAGGACGCGACTGGTACCGCTGGACTTGATGTGAACGCGGCGGACAGGAGGATGCCTGCTCCTGGGACGGCTATTAGGTTCTACCGATACGACTGGCTTTCGACGAACCCGACGATCGGGACCATTCCTCCGGGCGAGTCTCAGACGCTTGATGTTATTTACAATGCAGCCGATCTGGTGGAAGGTGACTACCAGGGTCGAATCCAGATAAACTCGAATGATCCGGCTACTCCCAAGATAGTACCCGTGACCTTGCGCGTCGTTGGTATACCAGATATCGCTATCAATCCTGCTGCAATCGATTTTGGATCGGTGTTCGTGGGCTTCCCCTGGACTCGCCAGATGACAATTAAGAACAATGGCACGGGTCGTCTAAATCTTCAGATTGCCTCTAGCAACGCCGAGCTGAGCGCGCCTGCGTCGCTTACGGTTGCTCCCCATTCAGAAACCACGGTGGCGGTTACGTGGACACCGACCGCGGTTAGCCAATTAGACGGAAGCAACCTCACCATTACCAGCAACGACCCGGATACTCCTACCATAGTGGTGCCTCTAACAGGCAGTGCGGTTCTGCCTCCGGTCGCAGACGTGGATCCTGCGAGCCTGACTCAGTCCCTGGAGCTTGGCACGACTGCTCAACAGATCGTCAATCTCACAAACACAGGTCACTCTACTCTTACTTTCCAGGTAACGACGCTTGCCGGGTGGGTTTCCGTGGCGCCGAACAGTGGGCAAGTGGAACCTGGGACAACCTTGCAGCTTACAGTGATTTTCAACGCCGCCGGAGTCGGCCTTGGTAGCTACAACACATTAATCAGGATCTCCTCAAACGATCCAGCGCATCCTACAATCGACGTGCCGGTGGCGATGGAAGTATGGGGTTTGCCAAGACTGGTGGTTGCCCCGTCAACCGTAGACTTCGGCACAGTTTTCGTCAACACGACTGGAACGAGACAACTGACAATCTCAAACAACCGTACCGCCGTGCTCAACGTGTCCAGCATCATGAGCGACGTTGAAACGGTTACTGTCAATCCCACGCAGTTTTCAGTCAATCCTGGCCAGAACAGGATTGTGACTGTTCAGTACTCGCCTACTCAGATAGAGACTCTGAGCGCAAATCTTACGATCACCAGCAACGACCCAGACAATCCGACGTTCGTTGTGCCTGTGGTAGGAGAAGCCGGCAATCCGCCTGTGGTAACGGTGGATCCGGATAATCTGCATGGCGAAGTCGAAGCTGGCGAAATAGCTCACGGTTCACTTACTATAGGCAACGAAGGCAGCAATGACCTGCAGTATACGATCCAAGTGGATTACGAGCCTTCTGGATCAGGCGGCGGCAGCCCAGTTCCTATGTCGGTATTCGGTTTCGAGCAAGACAGCGAGCGACCGGCGTTGTTTGGCGACTTGCCATGGGCGTCTGATTCGCAGTCCTGGGTCCCGCAAGGCGGTGGTCCCGATGCCGGAGGCTACAGGTGGGAGTCCAACGCCGATCCCGGCGGACCAGTTTACAACTGGATAGACATTAGATCTACCGGGACGCCGGTTTGGGGGCTAGGCGACGACAGCTACCAGGGGCCGTTCCCGATAGGATTCCCGTTCACGTTCTACGGCAACACCTACACGCAATTCTACATCTCGTCCAACGGCTTCATTGGTTTCGGTCCTCCAGATGGGTATAGTAGATATTCGTTTTCGTCTCTGCCAAACATAAACGCTCCGAACAACTGTATCTACTGGGGCTGGGCTGATTTGTATCAGAGGTGGTATTCGTATGTGCACTACGAGACCAGAGCGGAAGGTCTTGTTGTTCAGTTTACGAACTATGATTGGTACGCCTCCGGGGGCTTACCGATTACGGCTGAAGTTATATTAAGTCGCAACGGCAATATCTTGCTGCAGTATCAGAGCACGGACGTCAATCGGAGGTGCACTGTAGGCATCGAGAATGCGACCGGTACTGTGGGGCTTGACGTGAATGCTGTGAGTAGAATGATGCCTGCTCCTGGTACGGCGATTAGGCTCCACCGATACAACTGGCTTTCAACGAACCCGACGAGCGGGACCATTCCTCCGGGCGAGTCTCAGACGCTTGATGTTATCTACAACGCGGCCGACCTTGTAGAGGGTGATTATGAGGGTCGCATCAAGGTACACTCGAACGATCCGGTGACACCAGTGAAGATCGTGCCTGTAACATTGCACGTTGGCGGTATACCAAGGATAGCAACTAGCCCAGTAAGCCTGGACTTTGGTGCGACGCTATTGGGCGACGTAGTCGAGAGGACGCTGTCCGTATCAAATCCTGGTACCAGTTCGCTGGTGGTGTCGGGCATCGTCTGCGACAATGCTCAAATAACAGTTACACCAACCACATTCACTCTGCCGCCTGGTGGTGCGCAGAACGTGACTGTCCGCTATGCTCCGACACAAGTAGGTGCTTTCACAGCTAACTTGACTATCACTAGCAACGCCGAAAATGCGCCTCAATTGAACGTGCCATTAACCGGTCAAGCACTCGATTTAACGAGTGCTTACGTTTACTACGCATATAACCCCAACAGCCAAGGTACCTGTCTCTTATACACATCT